>CAMCTH010000166.1 GCA_945877965.1 Planctomicrobium piriforme
CGCCTTTCCGAACCGCGCACGTCAGTAAGCGGATCCCTCTCCTCGCCGCGACGTTCCCTCATCCGGCCTTCGGCCACCTTCTCCCGGAGGGAGAAGGAAATAGACACAGCTCCCGAAGGGAGAAGGAAAGCAACGCATCTCCCGGAGAAGGTTTTCACTCGGCGATGAACCCCGCCAAACAAGTTGAGGTCGCCCTGCGCAAGATTAGCTCGGTCAATTCGCGCCTGCAAAAATCGCGGCAAGCCCTTCATGGAGAAGGACTAATCAGCTTGACTCTATAGCATGGGCGAGTAGTTTTAGCCTGTAGTGACGCAGAATAACAAGAAGTTATCCGACAAGTAGTAACATGACGGATTATGCACCTTGTCTGTTCAGAGGCATGTCCGACGAGTTTACCGATGAGCGCGAACTGGAAGAGTGGAAGGTTGCTATTCGCGAACACTTCTCCAGCGTGAAATCCGGCAACCCGAACTCCAAGCATATCGAGTGGTTCGGTTGCGATGACGCCGGCAATATTGCTGTTTTCAACGCCGAGCGCGAAGGCCCGTTACCGATATCACTGCTCGAAAAACCGGAAGCATATATCTCAGCATATCTATCGTTCATCGTCGTATCCTGGAAAGCTTGGGAGCGAAAACGGAATCGCCCAATCCCTAAGTTCGGCGGCATGATTTGGGACGCCTCTTCAGGCATTTTTCAATACGATCTGTCGGGCGGCTTACTCGCTCAAATTCACAAGTGGGGATACCGTTATGATCGCGTTGCAATGCCAACGGGTGAGGTCGCGCCACACAAGGACTGCAAGGAGTGGTCCATACTCAAATCGTTCGCACGTGAATTTACAATTGTCGGCAAAAGCTTCCAGGACGACAAAAACATCCGTATCGACAAAGCGTTTCCTTGCACACAACACCGGCCAAGCGAATAGCGCTGGATAACTTGATCGTTCGTCGGCAAAGGCGTTCTAGAGACTGTTCGTAATGCGACCTCTTCGGTATTCCATCAACGTCACCTTGGACGGGTGCTGCGATCATCGGGCTGGGCAGACGGACGAGGAGTTGCATCGTTACTGGGCCGAGAAGTTCGCGCAGGCCGATGCTCTGATCTTCGGCCGGGTGACTTACGGAATGATGGAGGGGGCGTGGCGGCTGCCGGCGACGGGAGTGATGCCGGACGGGATGGCCGATTGGGTGAAACCCTTCGCCCGGACGATCGATCCGGCCAAGAAGTACGTCGTGTCGAGCACCCTGGACCGCGTCGATTGGAACGCGGAGCTGTTACTGGGGAAACCGGGGCGTGGGGATCTGGGTCGCGGAGACCCTGGGGCAGGCCGTTCAGCAACTCAAGCGGGAACCGGGCAACGGATTGTTCGTGGGAGGCGTGACGCTTCCGCAGTCGCTCGCGGAGCTGGGATTGATCGATGAGTACGAGTTCGTCGTGCATCCCCGGATAGCGGGCCATGGGCCGACGTTGTTCGCGGGGCTGTCGAAGTACGTCGACTTGAAGCTCGTGAGCCGGCGCGAGTTCGGCTCGGGGGCGGTGGCGCTGCGGTATGAGCCGAAGAGATAGCCGACGGTCGAAGCCACGCTGCGGAAGAGAACAGGGGACATTCTGATTATCCAGTCAAATCAGAATGTCCCCTGTTGTTCTCTGACGTCCATCCTACGGGCTGACGAGAGTTTGGCTCGCTGACTTCACTCTCGCTACAATCCGGTTTTGAGCCCTGCTCGCGTCGAGCAGAGCCGCGAAGCATTTACGTCAGGCAGAGAACGCAAATGTCGTACGACATCGGCTTCGTCTACGTCGACAACTGCGCGGATGTGTTGTCCGAAGCTCGCCGCCGCTGGAGCGAGCCACAGCCCGCGCCGAACGACGCTGACGATCGGCGACGCCAAGCGATCGTCGATGACATTCTATCCCTTCATCCATCGCTCAAGATGGAGCCGCACCATCAACTCGGCTTCTCGCATGGATGCTGGATTGGCGGCAACGAGGACGACTACCCCTTACCCTACGTTGAATTTTCCGTCCAGTCGGCTCTCGTGTCCGTGTCCTATTCAGCCGATCCGGATGCGCTCAGGTCGATCGAAGCTCTATCCAAGGTATTCAGCCGGCATGGGTATGTGGGCTACGATCCTCAAACCGACGCGCTGTGGTCATCAGAAGTCGCGATCGATCGGTTTGGTGGAACGAGGAGTGCGGTCTTGCAAAAGCTATCCGGCACAGGTGAAACCGTCATTCCGCTCGACCACAACAACCCCAATCGACCGTGGTGGAAGTTCTGGTAGGCATCTAACCCATCGGCGGCAGAGAGGCATCATGCGATATCACGCACCCAATGATCGCGATGTGCTGACCGACCCGACCCTTGAGCAATTGGAACACATTCTGCGGACGAGTCCGCACGCTTATTGGCAGCAGGGCGGCAACGGTGAAGCGATTCTCGACGCTAGGCCCGGAGAGCCGTCACTCTGGCTCAAGCAGCCGTTGCCGGAGCGGTTTCTTGTGACGTACTCGAAGCCGCCGGCCGACTGGCTTGTACCATACGACGGCGGATCGTGTTTGCCGCTCGTAAAAGACGAGCGCGGCGGAGACCCGTTCTGGATTCCGATCGCATGTTTGATCGGTGTGGATGAGGCGGTCGAGATCGTGTCCTGTTTTCTCAGGCACCGAGAACCATCGTCGTGTGTCTCGTGGCGTTACTGGCATGAGTTGCCGCTGCCCGAGTCGTATCCATCGCTTTAGGCGCTAATTAGACTAAAGGAATATAAATAAAAGGGGACAACAAGTCGTCCGTCCGTGTAATTCTCGAACTTCGCTTTCTGTAGGGAACGCCCTCTGTGGCGTTACGGCGTGTAGCCGTATTGTTCGATGAACCGGCTCCAGCGTTGCGCGATCTGGTCGCGGAGTTCGGGCTTCAGCTGGTAGCTGTTCGTCCGATAGTCGGCGTTGTCGGTCACGTACCGTTCGACGGCCGGCCGGACCTTAGAAAAATCGCCGAGTTGTAAACGGTCGTAGATCGCGGCCATTTGGCCCGTCGGATCTTGCACGAGTTCTTCGTACTTGAGTTCGTACAAGCGACCGGCCGGGATCAGACCGCGTTCCGCTTCGAATCGGTCGTGAATCCGCGTGAAGGTCGTGAAGACCTGTTCTTCTAGGCCGGCGAACGTCGGTGTCTGCAGGCCGTGCGCTTCGTAGAGCTTCTGCCAGAGATGCACGGTCGATGAAAAGATGACGAACGGATTGCGGACGAGATAGACGAACCGGGCGTCGGGAAACATTTCGAGCAGCGTCCGGACGCGGGCCGTATGGGGCGGCGATTTCAGGATGATCCGCTTCGGGTCGGCGTACGTCACTTTTTGCAAGAAGCGTTGCAACGTCCGTCGCCAGCGGGCCTCGGCCTCGGGGGGAACGTCGAGCGTGAGGTACTCCGCATAGACCGGCGGGTTGTTGGGAAACGCGACGGTCAGATACGGCGACGACTCGCCGAGATTGCAGAGCGCGAACTCGTCTTCTTGCGGACGTTCCCAACCCATCGGCATGTTGTCCATCGGCCGCCGCGAAGGGAGCAGCCAGAAGAACAACTTGGTCATCCAACTTTGCGTCGCCAGGAAATGATTCGGCGCGAGCGCTTGGTAAGTCGTCGGCGAGGTGAATTGCGGGTCGGCCGCCAGGAGTTCGTGCAGCCACGTCGTCCCGCTCCGCCAATGTCCCAAGATGATCAGCGGCTGCGGATGAATCTTCGTCCGCGCGACGGCTCGCCCGAAGATCAGCCACTCGATGCCGCACCACATCGAGTTGAACGCGCTGATGATCGTGATCAGCACGACCTTGACCACGAAGCGCGGGCTGAACCGAAAGCGATTGCGCACCAACAGGCCGAGCCAGGTGCCGAAGCCCATGCCGACCCACATGCGGGGCGACCAGCGGCGCTCTTTCTTCTGCGGAGCAGTCGACTTCGCGGCGGCGGGAGAAGGAGAAGGCATTACGAAGTAGCGTCGGCAACGGTGAAGCGGAAAGACGCTAAGTTAACCCCGCGGACCGACGTTCGACAAGCCGCGCTTTTCGAACCGTCCTATTCGACGGGCGAATTCGGCCGGCCGCAAATCGGACTACGCCGCTCGACGGGCCGGCGGCGCGACCGCTTCCCGCGCCGGATTATTTCCGGCAAAGTCGGTTGACGCCGACTCCGTAGCGACGACGGAAGTGGTCGCGCGGCGCTCAATTCGATCGAAAAACTGCGCGACCGACGGCGTGCAAAACAATCCGCGAACGACGACCCAGGCCAACGCGCTCGCGGCCAACACGTCGCTCACATAATGCGCATCGAATACGACCCGCTGCACCGCGACCAGACCGCCCATCGTCAGAAAGAAGACTCGCCCAGCCGGGTACATCGCGGCCAACCCGAGGGCCAACCCGACGGCGGTCGCCGTGTGTCCTGAGGGGAAACTCTGCATGACGCTGCCGTTGCCGCCGAAGGGGAGCCACTCGACGAACTGCGTCGCGAGGCCGGTCCCTTGATCGGCCCAATAGTACGGTCGCTGCCGCGCGACGAGCAGTTTGCCGACGTTCGCCAGCATCCCGGCGCCGGCCGCAGCCAAGAGTCGCGGCAACATCCGACGTCGGTCGCGATCCAACGCCCACACCGCCGCGATGATCGTCGCCACGCCGACGCCGTGCCCAAACGGCTCCAAGCGACCGAGCGCCGCCGTGAACGACTCGGGCAGCGACATGAACAGCCGCGCGTGAGCCAGCGGCCCGTCGATCGTCGGCACGGCCGCCGCCGCGACGAGGCAGAACCACACCGGCACCGGAACGCCCAGCCATTTTGCCCGCGGAGGAGGTCCCCAGGCGGGTTGCGTCGTCGAATTTTTCGCCGTGTCGCCGCTGATCATCGAAGCTCGCTTGTGCCGTGCTGATTTTATTCGCAAACGTCCGCGTCAAGCATCATCGGCTCTCGGCGGCGAGTCGCTGCATGGAAGGAGCGGAACTCTACCCGCGAGTCGGTTTCCGACCAAGATCGGACCGCTTGGCCGGCACCGCCGGCACGGACCGCGACAGTTCGCCGCATCATGTTATCGGGAAACGATAAACTCCCGTTGTTCGCCGCCCGGCCGCTCCCTAACATGCTGCCGCGGCTCGCACGCCGCTCGAGCGCGACATGGACGTCGCCCGATCCGCAGCAGGATGGCTTCGGCATGCGCCCAGAACTTCGTCGCCCCCTCATCGTCGTCGCGGCGGCGCTCTTCGTCTTCTTCACCTGGCTCGGCAAGCCGTATCTCTGGGACGAAGACGAACCGAAGAACGCCGAGTGCGCACGCGAAATGCTCGAGGCCGACAACTGGGTCGTGCCGCAATTCAACTATCAGCTCCGCACCGACAAGCCGATCCTCCTCTACTGGCTGATGCTCTCGTCGTACAAGACGTTCGGCGTCAACGAGTTCGCAGCCCGCTTCTGGTCGGCGGCGTTGGCCGTCGGCACCTGTTGGCTCACCTACGGCATCGCGCGGAAGCTGTACGGATCGAGCGTCGGACTCTGGGCGGGACTCGCGCTGGCCGGCTCGCTGATGTTCGCCGTCAGCGGTCGCGCGGCGACACCCGACTCGACGCTCATTTTTTGCACGACGCTCGCGATGTTCGCGTTCGTCCGCTTCGGCGGGACGACGCAAACCACACTGAGCCGCGGCGGTTACGTGGCCCTGTACGGCGCGGCCGCGCTGGCCGTGCTCGCCAAAGGCCCCGTCGGCATCGTGTTGCCCGGCGGCGTCTGGGGGTTGTTCTTGCTCTGTCGTCGACAACAGCAAAGCCACGACAACTCAACGACGCAGACGAACGACGCAACGCCCGCGCGATGGCGTCGCGTGCTGAACGCGATCTTCGCCACGCTCGCGCCGCGGCGTCTGCTCGAAGTCACTTGGTCGCTGCGTCCCCTCACGGCGCTGGCCGTGCTGACGATCGTCGCGCTGCCGTGGTACGTCTTGGTCGGCTATCGAACCGACGGGGCCTGGCTCGCCGGCTTCCTCGGCAAACACAACGTCGCCCGCTTCACCGGCGCGATGGAAGGGCACAGCGGCCCGATCTTTTACTATGTGATCGCCGTGCTCGTCGGGTTCTTCCCGTGGTCCTGCTTCCTCGGCCCTGCGATCTATCGCCTCGTTCGCCGCTTGAGCACGAACGAAGTCTCCGCCGGCGAAGACGCATTGTCGATGCGGGCCTCCGATACGTTCGTCGCTTGCTGGGCCGGGCTTTACCTCGGGTTCTTCTCGCTCGCGCGGACGAAACTGCCGAGCTACGTGCTCCCCTGCTACCCGGCGCTGGCGATCATCACCGCCGTCTACGTTGACGAAGCGGTGCGGCGACTCGCGGCCGTACCTAAGTTTTGGTATCGCGCCGGGCTCGCCAGTCCGCTCATCGTCGGCGTGCTGCTCGGCGTCGGTCTGCCGATTGCCGCCTACTTCGCGATGCCCGGTTTTGAATGGCTCGGCGTCGTCGGCATTCCGCTCATCGTCGGGGGCCTGGCGATCGTCGCCGCCGAACATCGCGGCCGCACGACCTACGTCCCCGCGCTCTTCGCCGTCACCGCCCTGGCGTTCACCACCGTCACCGTCGCGGGCGTCGCCTCGCGGCTGTCGCAATCGGCCACCAGTCCGCAACTCGTCGCCGCCGCGCATGCCGAGCGCGGCCCCGACGCGCGCCTGATCGGCTTCCGGCACTTCGAGCCGACGCTCGCGTTTTATGCCCGCAGCGAAGTGCCGCTCGTCCACTCGGCCGAATCACTGCGGGCCGCGCTCGCCGCGAACCCGCAGGCCTGCATCGTCACGCGCGATGAATACTGGAATGAATTGGCCGCCGCCCTGGGTACCGAGCCCGAGGTGCTGCTGCGGCAGCGACGTTTCTTGCGTCGCAACGGCGAGATCATCATTGCGTTGCCGACGTCGACGGCGACCGCCGAGCGTATCGTGGAGCGAACGCAACGTTAGGGAGTCTGGTCATGCCCGGCCTTTCGCGTGCCGCCGTCGTTCAATTCGCCCGCCTGCGTAGCGCGGTGGCGCGACGCGTTCGTCACGGCTGGCGCATGCTCACGGTCGGCAGCCGTCCGCCGCTCGTCGAAGCGGCCCTCGATTGGCTCCGCGCGGCGGCCGTGAGCGACGGTCTCGCTCCGACGCGCGGCGGAGCGGTCCCTTGCCCGGGCCTCACCGCGGCGACGATCCCGACTCTGTGGTCGCTCGGCGAAACGGAACTCCCGCTCCGCTGGGCTGCGCGGCTCATCCGCTTGCAAAACTCCGACGGCTCGCTGCCCGACGCCGGCCTGCTGCATCCGTCGCTTTTTAACACAGCCCAAGCCGCCAAGGCGTTCGCCTTGCTCGACGACGCCGGGGCTCTGCCCGAGGCGGCCCGCGCGCGACGCAAAGCGTGCGACTTTCTCGCCTCGCGCATCGGCACCGACGGCGCGTTGCGAATTCCGACGTCGGGTGGCTCGTTCGAACGCTGGGCGCCGGCGACCGTCGGACTCACCGGCTTGGCGACGGTCGTCGAGTCGGCCGAACCGCGACAGATCGAAACTCGGCGTCGCGCGGTCCTTCGCGCCGTCGATTTCCTCCTGCGGACGACCGATGCCGCGCACCATGCGGCGTCGTTGCATGTGACGATGCACGGCATCGAAGCGCTGCTCGACTTGGAAGAGATCGACCCGCGGGCCGGCGCGGCCGCCCGCAAGTTCTTGGAACAGACGGCGAATCGCCAGTCGCACGACGGCTCGGTCCCCGCCGATTTGGAGCACACCTGGATCTCGTCCGCCGGACTCGCGCACTTGGCGGCGATGTGGTTCCAGACCGGACACAAAGCGGCCGGCGATCGGGCCGTCGCTTGCTTGGCGACGCACCAAAACGACGACGGCGCGTGGACCGGCAGTTGGGGCAAAGGGGCCGCGTACTTCCCCCGAAGTCCGTCGGCTTGGACGGTGAAGTACGCCCTCGATGCGTCGGTCGCGCAAGTCGCGGCAGCCTTCGACATCGCCGCGCCGAGCTTGCTCGAAACACCGTCGTCCGACGATGCCCGACTTCGGGCGGTCGTCGACCTCGCAGCAAAACTTCCCGACGAGGCCGAGTTGGCCGACGTCGGCTGCGGCAGCGGACGTTATCTCGCGTACCTCGCGCCGTGCTTCCCGCAGTTGAAACTGACGGGCGTCGATCCATCGCCCCGCTTGTTGCAGCAAGTCCCGGCCTCGAGCGCCGCCGTTTTGGGGAACGCCCTGCGATTGCCCCTAGGCGACGCGCGTTACGATGCCGCGATCTGCATCGAGGCCTTGGAACATGCCCTCACTCCGGAGCGGGCCGTCGCGGAGTTGTGCCGCATCGTTCGACCGGGAGGCCGGGTGTTGATCATCGACAAGGCGGCCCGACACTTGTCGCTGTCGCTGCACGAACCGTGGGAACGGTGGTTCACTCCGGAGAGCGTGAGCGGCTGGCTCGCCAAGCATTGCGACGAAGTGACCTGCACGGAACTTTCGGCCGGCCCACAGCAACGGACGCCGGGACTGTTCTTGTGTTGGCAAGGCGTGCGCCGCGCGCCGATTGCCAGCGCCGCCGAGCCGATCCCGCCGCAACGCCGCGCTGCGTAAGGCATTGCGTGGGCGCAACGTGCTGCGAGCAACCGCTTACTGACGTGCGCGGCTCGGACGGACGTCGGTTCCCGCTTCT
>CAMCTH010000167.1 GCA_945877965.1 Planctomicrobium piriforme
GTCTCGGCCGCCACGACGGCGATCTGATCGCCCTGCCAGCGGATTTCGTTGCCGACTTCCTTCATCGCCATCACGGCGACGACGCCCGGCACTTTTTCGGCCGGCGAAAGATCGAGGGCCGTGATCTTCGCATGCGCGTGCGGGCTGCCGAGCATTTTGGCGTGCAGCGTGCCGGCCGGCGTGATGTCGTAGGCATACTTGCCCGCGCCGGTCGCCTTGTCGACGCCGTCGATGCGGTCGATCCCCTTACCGAGAACGGAGGCGGTGCCCTGTTTGGGCCATACGTATTCAGCCATTATTTGCCCCCTTTCACAACTTCGAGTGCAGCCATGATGACGTTGGCATAGGTTCCGCAGCGGCAGAGATTGCCGTTGAGCCCGGCCCGAATTTCTTCTTCCGTAGCGTTGGGCTTTTGATCCAAAAAGTTGCGCACCGCGACGACGAAGCCAGGCGTGCAGAAGCCGCACTGCATGGCGTCGTTATGCACGAAGGCGGTGACGACCGCGTCGGGCTTGTCGCCACCGAGGCTTTCGACCGTGCGGATTTTTTTGCCGACGCACTCGATGGCCAGCACCGTGTTGGCCGACGCGACTTTGCCGTCGATCCACACGTTGCTCGCGCCGCTCGAAGCGTCGATGCTCACCGGCTTCGCGCCGGTCAGGCCGCAGCCGTATCGCAGCGCTTCGAGCAAAGACATCCGCGGCTCGATCGCGACTTCGCGCGGTTGGCCGTTGACGTCGAGCGTGACTTTTTTCATGCCGGGGCCGACGACGGCGACGCCCGCCTCTTGGGCTTCGGCCAGTCCGGCTCCGCCGGCGATTGCCGTGGCGGCGGCCGCAGTACCGGCCCCCTTGAAAAACTCGCGGCGGTTATATCCGGACGTCGGCCGCTGTGCCGACGTTTTCTCGAAGGACGAATCCTTCATGGTGTGCCTCCCTGAAGAAACGATGCTCGACAGCGTCGGGGATTGTAGCGGCTGGCGGCGACGGTGCAAAAAAAAGTTTTTGCGAGAAGGGAAGACGGTGCGACGCCGCGTTGACTTTTCTTATTTAGCCGCGGGGCTCGCCCCCGCGCGGCACGGTGCGCAGCGCGACGTCGCAATGGGGGGACGTGCGCGGCCCGCAGAACCCGCGGGGACGAGCCCCGCGGCTAAATAAGCCCCCGATTCTCCGTTGATTGTTTCGCGCCGCGCACGAGGTTATGCTGACCTTTCGCCCTCGAGACCGTCCCTCTCCTCCCCATGACACACGCCCCTTATGCAAAGCCGCTTTTCGCTCGCCGCTTGGCTCGCCCTCGGTCTGCTCACCGCTTCGCCCGCCTTCGCCGCCGATGCGGTGTTTGAAATCACCGTCGACGCCGGCAAATTTGATCGGCAAAGCACGCCGGTGAGCGTCGCCCTCCCGTTGAGCGGGGCATCGCAGGCAACGATAGTGCAACTCGTCAGCGGCGACGACTCGATTCCCGCTCAACTCACTGCGCCGGGCTTGCGTGGTCCCATGGCGAATGCCCCTTCGCGGACGCTCCATTTCATTCTCCCCTCGCTCAAGGCCGGCAGCACCGCCGTCTTGAAGGCGACCGTCAGTGATGCCGACGCCGCAGCGACGAAGGGCTACAAGTGGACCGACACGCCGGGCGAATACGAAGAACTCGCCTTCGAGCAGCCGGTGCTCCGTTACATGTATCGCATGCTCGACGAATCGACCCCGGCGCTCCGCGAACAAACCTACAAGCCGTTCCATCACGTCTATTCGCCCGACGGCTCGCGGATCGTCACCAAAGGCCCCGGCGGCAAGTACACGCATCATCGCGGCCTCTACTTCGGCTTCAACCGCGTTAGCTACGGCAACGACTTCGCCAAGAAGTGCGACGTTTGGCACTGCAAACCGCCGGCCTATCAAGAGCACGAAAAGTTCTTGAGCCAAGAAGAAGGCTTCGTCCTCGGTCGGCATCAAGTGCAGATCGCGTGGCACGGTGCGGAAGGAGAGAAGTTCGCTCAAGAACGCCGCGAACTCGCGGTCTATAACGTCCCCGGCGGGCAATTCATCGAGTTCGCCAATCACGTCAGCACGCTCGGCGGACCGATTAAACTCGACGGCGATCCGCAACACTCAGGCTTTCACTTCCGCGCCGATAACGAAGTGGCCGACGTGACCGCCAAGCAGACGTATTACCTCCGCCCCGACGGCAAGGGCAAGCCGGGCGAAACCCGCAACTGGGACGCCAAGAAGGTCGAACCGAAGGCCGTGAACGAACCGTGGAAGGTCTGCAGCTTCGTCCTGGGCGACAAGCGATACTCGGTCCTGCGGATCGACCATCCCGAAAACCCGGGCGAGGACCGCAGCAGCGAACGCGACTACGGTCGCTTCGGCGGTTACTTCGAATACGAAATCACGCCGGCCGCCCCGTTGCAACTCAAGTATCGCGTCGTATTGAAGGACGGCGAGTTCACAGCCGAAGAAGCCGAGCGCCTGGTCGCCGACTTCGTCAGCCCGCCGACGGCGACCGTGAAGAAGTTGTAAGTCGACCTACATCAACCAGCGCCAAATCGCCACGCGCTCGAAGGGATAGAATCGTCCCCAGAACTTTACGAAGCACGAGCGACACCGGTACGGTCGACGCAGCGTCAACAATAGCGGCCAGTTGAACCAACTGAACCGGGCCGGCTTGACCGTGGAGTAGGGACAATGCGGGCAGTGTGGAACTCGCATTCGATATAACTCCGAAACACGACGGCAGGACGACGTTCAACTCGACGAAATCGGTGTGCCTATTCCAAACTTGCCGGCTCGCCGAATCGATACGCATTCCGACGTGTCGTTTCAAAATGTTCTTGAGCGTTTCGGCTTGTTGACACCCCCCAGGGGCGCAACTAAAATTTGCTGTTTCACCGCCTTTTCCGAAGTCTAGTCGCTGTACGCCCTTAGGAGCCACGCATGTCCGTAGCTACGTCTGGCAGCGTTGATACCGTCATGCAAGAAACGCGGCTCTTCCCGCCGCCGGCCGAATTCACGGCCAAGGCCCGCATCTCGTCGATGGCTCAGTACGAGAAGATGTGGAACGAAGCGAAAGACAACCCCGAAAAGTTTTGGGGCGAACTCGGTAAGGAACTCCACTGGTTCAAGCCGTTCACGAAAGTGCTCGACTGGCAAGAGCCGTACGCCCAATGGTTCGTCGGCGGACAGACAAACGTCTCGTACAACGCGCTTGATCTGCACGTTAACTCGCCCCGCGCCAACAAGGCCGCGCTCATTTGGGAAGGGGAGCCGGGCGATCAGCGGATTTACACCTATCAAACGCTGCATCACGAAGTTTGCAAGTTCGCCAACGTGCTCAAGAAACTCGGCATCCAGCCGGGCGACGTCGTCTCGATCTACATGCCGATGATCCCCGAACTCGTGATCGCCATGCTGGCCTGCGCCCGCGTCGGTGCGGTCCACTCCGTGATCTTCGGCGGCTTTAGCAGCGAAGCGATCGCCGACCGCAACAACGACGCCAAGGCCAAGCTCGTCATCACGGCCGACGGCGGCTGGCGGCGCGGCACGGCCTTGCCGTTGAAGACCAGCGTCGATGCGGCCCTGGAAAAATCGCCGACCGTCAAGCACTGCATCGTCGTCAAGCGGCTCGGCATCGAAGCGCACATGAAGGACGGTCGCGATCACTGGTATCACGATCTAATGAGCGACGTCGACGCCAAATGTCCGGCGACTCCGCTCGATAGCGAACATCCGCTGTTCATCCTCTACACCAGCGGCAGCACCGGCAAACCGAAGGGGATCAAGCACACCACCGCCGGCTACAACATCTGGGTCAAAAAGACCTTCGAATGGGTCTTCGATATCCGCGAGGAAGACGTTTACTGGTGCACGGCCGACTGCGGTTGGGTGACCGGCCACAGCTACATCACTTACGGCCCGCTGACGGCCGGCGCCACCGTCATGATGTACGAAGGGGCTCCCAACTGCCCGAACGAAGGCCGCTTCTGGGAGATCATTGAAAAGTACAAAGTTTCCATCCTCTACACCGCGCCGACCGCCATCCGCTCCTTCATCAAGTGGGGCGATCATTGGGTCGACGGGAAAGATCTGTCGAGTCTCCGCCTGCTCGGTTCCGTCGGCGAAGGGATCAATCCCGAGGCCTGGATGTGGTACCACCACAAGATCGGCGGCGGACGCTGCCCGATCGTCGACACCTGGTGGCAAACCGAAACGGGCGGCGTGATGATGAGCCCGCTGCCGGGCGTCATCGCCACGAAGCCGGGAAGCTGCACCAAGCCGCTGCCGGGCGTCGTGCCGAAGATCGTCGACGAAGCAGGCGTGGAAGTTCCGCAAGGGCGAGGCGGCTGGCTCGTGATGGAACAACCGTGGCCCGGCATGTTGCGCGGCATCTGGGGCGACGACGCTCGCTATGCCGAAGCCTACTGGTCGAAGGTCCCGGGCAAGTACTTGGCCGGCGACAACTCGCGCTGCGATAGCGACGGCTACTACTGGATCATGGGACGCATCGACGACGTGCTGAACGTCTCGGGGCATCGCCTGAGCACGATCGAGGTCGAAAGCGCCTTGGTCAGCCACTCAGCCGTCGCCGAGGCCGCCGCGGTCGGACGTCCCGATCCGATCAAGGGCGAGGCGATCTGCGTGTTCGTCGTCGCGCGCGGCAGTGAACCGAACGACGAACTCAAGGCCGCGCTGAAGAAGCACGTCCGCAAAGAGATCGGCGCCCTGGCCGTCCCCGACGACATCCGCTTCACGTCGAGCCTGCCGAAGACCCGCAGCGGCAAGATTATGCGTCGCCTGCTCCGCGACATCGCGGCCGGCAAAGAATCAACCGGCGACACCAGCACGCTCGAAGACTACACGGTCCTGGCAAAACTCCGCAGCGACGAAGATTAAGCGTCCGCACCGATTTAGCCGCGTCGCTCGCCGACGCGTGAAAGCCGCGGGGTTCCTCCCCCGCGGTTTTTTTATTTAACCATCCACCGGCACGCAAATTTCCAGATTGAAATCCAATCTGGAATCGACTAGGGTAGCGGAACGATTCGCACTCGGCGACTCGCTCCCACCCAGGCGTCGTGCCTCATGCCTTCTGCTCAAGTTGCTTCCTCACTGATCGTTTCGCCCGTGAACTCCGCCGTCGATCCGGCCGAGCGGATTCGTCGTCTGATCGTCGAGCGCGGCTTCTCGCCCGGCGACCGTCTGCCGTCGGTTCGCGACTTGGCGCGGACCTGGAACGCAACGCTCGTTGAAGTGCGCGAAGCGCTGGCCGCCGCCAAACGGACCGGCCTCATCGACACGCGGCCGCGCAGCGGAGCCTATGTCCGCGACGTCGCGCCGTTGCTCCCCGCCGACGACGACAACGGCATGCGGGTCGTCGATCGTCATCAGTTGTATCTCTGCCAAGCTCGCGCGGTCCTCGAAGTCGAACTCGCCGCAACGGCCGCCGCGCGTCGGACGACGAAAGACCTGACTGCGATCGATGCGGCCCTCGACGACTGGTTGCGAATCGCCGAGACCGGTCTGCACACCGCAGCGGTCGAGCCCGACACGCGATTCCATTTGGCCATCGCCGACGCCGCCGGCAATCCCGTGCTCACCGGCCTGCTGCAACAATGTCTGCGTCGGCAACTGATGTTCGAGTGCGGCCTGCCGATGTCGCCGGCCGACCATCGCCGCATCATCGGCATCCACCGCCGGATTCAACGAGCGATTCACGACGGCGACGCAGACGCCGCGCGCCGCGCAATGCAGCAACACATGGAACATCTTGAAAGCTGCATCCGCGCGCTGATCGACTCCACGACGCCCGCCGCCTCATCGTCCGTTAAAAGTCCGCGAGCTACGAACCGAGCACGCCGCTAACTCTCGCTTGCCGGAGTCTCCGCCATGTCGCAACAAAATCGCATCCCATCGGACAACGCGAGTCTCTCGCGGCGCGCCTGGCTTCGTCGCGGAGTCGGCACCGGCTTCATCGGCCCGCTCGGTCTATCGTTGCCGCAATTGCTCGCCGCCGACCGCACGCAGGCCGGCACGATCGCCCGCGACGCCACATTCGGCCGCGCCAAGAGCGTGATCTTTCTCTGGTTGCAGGGAGGCCCGCCGCAGCACGAAACGTTCGACCCCAAGCCCGACGCCCCGGTCGACATTCGCGGCCCGTTTCAGCCCATCGCCACGAACGTGCCGGGCATTCAGTTCTCGGAACTCCTGCCGCGAATCGCTCGCCGGGCCGACAAACTCGCGGTCATTCGCTCGCTCCACACCGACGACAACAGCCACGACGTCAGCGGCTACTGGGTGCTCACCGGCAACCCCTACGGCCCCGGCAGCGCGCGGCAAATCAAACCGTCGGACTGGCCCTACTTCGGCTCGCTCGTGAAGATGCTGAAGCCGAGCGATCGTCTTCCCGCGCTGTCGACGGTTTGGCTCCCCGATCTGATGCGGTTGAACGAGAACGTTACGCCGGCCGGCCAGACCGCGGGCTTCCTAGGCAAGCTCTGGGAACCGGAGCGATTCATCGGCGACCCGGCCGCGCGAGACTACACAGCCGAAGGATTCACGTCGCCGGCCGACGTCACCGAGTCGCGGATCAACGAGCGGCGCAACTTGCTCGAATCGCTGCAACGCGGCTTCGACCGCACCGGTCGCGGCGGCGAAACCGAAGTTTGGAATCAACTGAACGAGCAGGCATTCGCGCTCATCACCTCGGGCGAAGCGCGGCAAGCGTTTCGTCTCGACCGCGAGCCCGCAGCGCTCCGCGAACGTTACGGCACCCACAGTTGGGGACAGTCCGTATTGCTGGCGCGACGGCTGGTCGAGGCCGGCGTGCGACTCGTCCACGTCAATTGGCCGCGCGAGCCGGGCGACAACGCCGTTGACAATCCGCTCTGGGACACGCACAGCAAGAACGCCGATCGCTTGCAGGATTTTCTCTGCCCGATGTTCGACGTCGGCTTCACCACGCTGCTCGATGATCTCGAACAGCGCGGCCTGCTGGACGAAACGCTCGTCGTCGCCGTCGGCGAGTTCGGGCGGACGCCGAAGATCAACAAGAACGCCGGCCGCGACCACTGGGGAGCCGTCTTTAGCTGCGTGCTGGCCGGCGCGGGCATCAGCGGCGGGCAAGTCTATGGTGCGAGCGATCGCGACGGGGCATATCCGACCGTCGATCCGACGCGGCCGCATGATCTGACCGCCACAATTTTCCATCTACTCGGCATCGACGGCGACGCCATGTTCCGCGACCGCACCGATCGCCCGCACCCGATCTGCAAAGGCAAGCCGCTCGCGAAACTCATCGGCTTGCAACCCGCGACGACGGCGCGGTGCGAGGCCGGCGGCGACTTGCATTTCTTGCCGGCCTACGACTCGCGGCTCCTGCTCGATGCCGACTTCCGCTCCGCCGCCCCGCTCGTCGCCGTGACGCCTGCGAGTCGCACGCCGGGCTGGCGCGCCTCGCCGCTGGGGGACGAAATCAAGAAATCGCCGCTTCGAGTGGAACGAACGACCGGCGATGCTCCGACGATACGGCTCGGCTTGAAGATCGAGTCCGATTCGGCCGGCGTTCCCGCCGGCGGCCGCGCCGTGCTGGCCCAAGAGATTCGCAATGCCCGCGGCGGGCACTACACGTTCACCGTTCGTGCCGTGGGGCGGGGCACTTCGCCGGAGTATTTCGACGCGGTCTTCCGCAAGCACTTTGCCTGTCGACTCGTGTTGTTTCGCTACGACCACGCCGACAAGAACCCGCTCCGCATCGAAGAACTGGCCGACGAAACCTTCGTGCCGACGTTCTCCGCCGCCGCCGGCGAGGCACCGAGTTTTACCGTCTCGCGCTATCTCGGCTCGACGGTGCCGAACGTCAACTTCCCGATCGGCAACGGACTCGGGGTCGCCGTCGTCGTCGAGCGAACGTCGTCGGGGACGCTGACCGGCAAGCAACTCGGCCGCGGCGAAGCGTATCTCGAACTCTCGCACGTCTCCTTGGAATTCAACCCCCGACAACGCGACGAGACGGTCACGACGTAACGATTTGACTCCCTCAACGGCCCGATGACGCACGAAATCCGGGTCGGCATCTTTCGCAGGGCTCGAAAGTGGGCGAGAATTGCGGCTAGCGCGGCTCATGTCGCCAAATAAACCGACTCGTCGGCGCGTCATTCTTTGCGTACTCCCCGCCATTCCTTTCGCCGGACTCCCGCCATGAAACGTTCGACTCGTTCGCTGCTCGTCGCCCTTTTGTGTCTCCCGTGCTTGCTGGCCGCCGATTGGGCTCAATTCCGCGGTCCCGCCGGGCTCGGCACGAGCAACGAGACCGGTCTGCCGGCCGAATGGTCGACTTCGAAGAACGTCGTTTGGAAAACGGCGCTGCCCGGCGCGGGAACGTCGAGCCCCGTCGTCGTCGGCGAGCGGGTCTATCTCACTTCGTACAGCGGCTACGGTCTGAGCGTCGACGAGCCGGGCGACATGGACAAACTGATGCGGCACGTCGTCTGCGTCGATCGCGCGAGCGGCAAGATTATCTGGTCGAAGGATTTCAAACCGAGCTTGCCCGAGAGCGAATACTCCGGCGGCAACAACACCTGGCACGGCTACGCAAGCAGCACGCCGGTCGCCGACGATGCGAACCTGTACGTCTTCTTCGGTCGCTCGGGCGTGTATTGCCTGAAGCTCGCCGACGGTTCGGAAGTGTGGCACGCCGA
>CAMCTH010000168.1 GCA_945877965.1 Planctomicrobium piriforme
CTGAAACGGTTACGCCGCCCCTTCGATTTTCGTCGGCGTAAACGTGATGCGATCGCCTGCTTGCAGCACCTGATTCGCCGGGGCCGGTTGGCGATTGACGCGAATCAGATAGTCGGCCGGTTTGCCGTAAGGCACCTTTTCGCAGAACAAAACGCCGACGGTCGTGCCCTCGGCGATGTCGAGATGATCGGCAAAGCCGCCACCGTCGCAGTTCACGAATAAAACGTTCATGGCGCAGAATCTCCTAGGACTGAAACGAGAAAGAGAAAGCAACGTCGCCGAAGACGCTGACTTAGCGTGCGACGCGGAAGCGGGTGTTCACGAGATCAAACGTCGTCGTGCCGGAGCGGCCGACGAGGTCGCGCTCGGGCGAATCGAGCGTGATAACCTGACGCTTGGGGAGCATCGATACGTCAATCATGCAGGCATCGTTCAGTTCGGCATCGGCCTCGATAGTCGGCAAGCGGGGCACGCTGCGACGGGGCATAAACGGATGACGCGCACACCGTTCGAGATAGCGTTCGAGCGCCAAGGCATGCTCACAGAACTCACCGTCGGCCGCATCGAGGCGTGCTCCACGACGGCCCGTTGCCGGTGCCAAACGCAAGTCCTTGTCGAAGCGACTCAAGTCGACGCCGCCGAAGCGGAGACCGTCGTTCGTAACGGCACCGCCGACGCCGACCAGACGGGTGGCGAGTTCTCCCGTATTAAGCCGTTGGTCGAACAGAGCGGTTAGCGTCAGTTGACGGAGCGGAACATAGCGATCTTCGATGAGCGGACCGCGAACGAGATGGCCGATGACGGCAAACGGACGCGGCCCACGTTCTCCGGCTAGCGTATGGCGATGGCCGATTTGACGCCGCCACACGTGCATCAAGTCGGCAAAGGGTGGGGACATCGTGTTGACGATCATCGGCGACCTCCGGGAAGAACTACGTGAACGACGGCCGGTTGGTAAACACAGGTCCGCTTGGCCCGGTATGCTTCCGGCGTCAGACGGACCCACTGGAAGGAAAGGTCGTCCTGGGGCACGGCGGCAAGCCGCACCCCAACCCAACCGTCGCGGCGCTGCTTTGGGGTGACGCGACGGCCGCGATAGTGACGGACGAAAGGCATAAGAAACTCCTACTTTTCAAAGGGCGGAAAAAACAAGTCCGCCGACGACGCACTGCGTCTGCCGGCAGAAACGAGTCGGCGCTGGGAATCCGAATCAAGCCCGCGACATCGGCGGCCTGTGCTCAGACGGCCCGTCGTTTGTCGGTTCTTGGCCGTGTTGACGTCGCCGCAGCCAGTCATGGGCCAGCAGACGGCCGAGTAATTGAGACAGGCGTGTGCGTCGTCGAGCGAATTCATCCGTCTCGCGGTCAGGCAAGGCCGCAATCTTTACGGCCGTGTCCTGCGCCGCTCGTCCGTCGGGCCGAGCGTGCATGGGGCACCTCTCAAAAGGGAGGAAGAGAAACTTCACGTCCGGGCACGGAGGCCTGAACGGATAGCGAAGATCTCGCCGAGCGTTGTGCCGAGAGATCGAATCCTTTCGGCGGCAACAAGAGTCGCCCTGGTAAGCCGATACCTACGGTTCGCCCAGGTATTCTGACGCGAAAACCGGTTGTTCTTTAGGTTGGCCGGGCGTCAACAACAACAACACCCGGGCCGGCAGCGGCCGACCCGGGTGTGTGCAGGACATCATCAACTCTGACCGACACTAGTGCGGCGGAGCATCCGGAGGACGATCCTGATCTTTACGCGACTTGCGTTTTAAGCTCTTGCGTCGCGTACGACCGTCGGGCACGGGCAAGCCGCGAACCTCGTGCCACCAGCGCACGGCCGCCGTGACGAGGTTGCGATCGACGTTCAAGGCGATCGCGATGTCGTCGAGCAACTCGTCCTGGTGATAACGGCGGATGACTTCGTCGGCGATTTCTTGGTGCTTCAACAACCGGACGCACTTTTTCGCCAATCGGGCCCGCCGCACGTGACCGTTCTCCAGCGGCACGCCGTGCTTTTCGGACGCATAGTGGAGCAATTTCGTGATCTTGCTGCGACTGCATTTCAGCTCAAGAGCAATCTGCGCATTCAACAGTTCCTGCTGGTAGAGCAGCCAGGCCCGTTCCGCCTCCTCGTCGAAGGAAACGGGGTGCAGATAGTCGATCACGACCTCGATCGCTTCGTCGGTCACCGTCGCCGGTACGCCGGTTAGCTTCTCGATCAGCACGGGGAGCAGGCGGACCTGAAAACGCCCCTGCAACCACCCTCGCTGCGCTCGGCGCTCGCCCATCTGAAACAGTTCGATCCGGCCTCCCGTCAGTAACTCAATGATCTCGCGGGCCACGGCGACGTTCTCGCCCGATTTATCCCGTGCGGCTTCCAGCAAAACCCGCTCGATCTTGCCGGGCAAGTCGCGAATCTCCTCAGCCGTCGGCAGCTTCGGTTGTCGAGACAACATCGCTTCCAACTGCTCCAGCTTTACCTTCCCCTTGGCACGTTCCGTTTGCAGCAGCTTGATCTCCGCTTCGGCTTCCGCCTCCTCCTCCGACGTGCTACCGGCCGTACGGCGGATGAAGGCGATCTTGCGCTTGAGGTTTTCTTCTTGCGTCCGTAGGCTCGTCAGTTGGGTCGGGTCGGGTTTCTGGGTTGATTCGACCTCCAATAAGCAAGCCGCGGTGATCGTCTCGATCAAAGTGGTATCGGCGCGGACCAGCTCCGCCAACTTCCGACAGGTCAACTCGGCCGCCAAGCGGCGATTCAAGAGGGTGAACAACGATCGCTTGGCCGCCGGCAACCCTTGGCACGACTTACAGATCATCGCCCGGCCGTGCGGACCGCCGACATATAAAGGACGGTCGTGCACCGGACAGACGAGCAAGCCGTTTAGCAGCTTCGGGCGGGAGGCACGATCTCCGTCTCCCGGCTTGCGGCCGCAATTTTCCCCTTCCTTGGTCAGACGGACTTGAGCCGCGTACCACAACTGGTCCGAGACGATCCGCAGCTCGTCGAGTTGGATCGTCTTGAGCGGCTCGGCCCGCAGGATTTGCCGCGTATAGTCCTGCTCGGGGAGGTAAATCGACTCGCACGCCCCGTACTTCCACAGACCGCGGTAACGCGTGCTCGTCAAGATTCGTTTGACGGACAGGCGCGTCCATTCGTCGTTTTGCGAGCGGGGCGGTAGCGGAATCGATTCGTCGTCGTTGAGGCGACGAATGATCTCGGCCAGGGTCGTCCTCTCTTCGACGTACCAGCGGAAGATCTTCTGCACGACGGCCGCGGCGATCGGATCGAGGATGATCCGGCACCGCGGCTTCTGACGCTTGGTAAATTCGCCGGAAATCGGCTCCCCGGCGTACCCGTAGGACAACGTGCCGAAGACGATCCGCTTTTCCAACTGGCCTTGATGGGCCGCCTGGATGTTGGCGACGTTCATCGTCACGACGAACTGGTCGACCATCGCCTGCACCGACAAGATGGTTTCCCAGCGTTGCTTGTCGTTCGTGTCGACGCCGCTCTTGACGAAGATGCAGCGGACGCCTTGGCCGCGATGGACTTCATCGACGAAGGCCAGCGTGCGGTACTGCTTGCGGAACAAGCGGCTCGTCGAGAAGAGCAGCAGGACCTGAGCTTCCTTGCGCTTCAAGGCCGCCCGCATGGCATTCAGTCCTAAGCGGTTGTTCTTAAAACCGCGGACCGCTAAGTCGAAGAAGATCAGCTCGCGCGGGATGAAGATTTTGAGCTCGACGGCGTGCCTCAGTATCTCCCGCAACTGGTCGGCGACGGAGTCTTGGAAGCGGGTCGAGTAGCGGAGGTACGCCGCCCCGATCGCCCAGGCTTGGTCGCGCGGCAGTTCGGCGTGGTACTGGGCCATGATCTCGTCGATCTCACGGCAGGTTTTGTCCCACAGTTCTTTGCGGCGGCGTTCCGCTTCCTGCTTCGCGGCAAAGCCCTTACGACGAGGAGACGCACGCCGTGTTCCGCGGAGACGGCGACCGTCGTAATACCACTGCACGCCGTCATTTTCCGCAGGAATCCGCTCAGCAGTCCGACCGGTAGAGTCGGATCCCACGTTCCCTACGGTCGCCGGGAATGGCACGAAATCGATCGGAGCCGCCGTGGTCGCCGAGACGAGTATCGTCACGGACCAGAAAAGCGACGTTCCTAATGTGAGCAACAAGCCGACGAGAAACGCCCCGGCCGACAAACGCCGAAGGTTGAGTTTCGTCGACTGGGGCGTTGGTGAGGATGAGGTCGTCGCCGCCGCCTCAGCCAAAGGCTGCGGTCGACGACGACGCCATTTCGGGCGAACAGGTTTTTTCTGAGCAGTCATTGTTAGTTTTCTCCCGGGAAGTCGCGACGGCCGGCGTCGGGAACGTTGGGTCCCGAAGAACCGCGCGGCAAGCATGCGAGCTTCACACGGAGCCGAACTTAGAAACGGCACGTCGCGCGAACGTCGCGCCAGGTGATAATTGGTCAACGCGAAATAAATCTTCGGAAATGCAGGCGAGATCGATCGTTACCTGCGGACGAGATGCAAGCAGTGTGAAGCGGCGGGACTCAACGGCCTCGGTCCGCGCCCGAGTGAGCGCCTAGGCGCTCACTCGGGCGCGGAAGAGTTGCCGCAGCTTGTCGAGTTCGGCGATCGTTTCGTCGAGCGTCGTCAGGATCTGCTTTGCCTGCTCGTGTTCGATGAATTCGACTTGGTCTGCGCAACCGTCTGCTTGCTTACAGACGCCGAGTAAAAACTCGACCAGATCGGTCGAGGGAGGCGGAGAAGGTCGTCGCTTCGCGGTTGCAATACGCGGTTTTAGTTGCCGCCGACGATAGGCTTCTTGGACCGTCAGTTCGGCGACTTCTTCCGCGACCGCGAAGGTGCCGTGGATGGCTCGGGCTTTCGAGGCCCGCGTCTTCTCGATGCCGAGTTCACCGAGATAACGGCCCCATTGCCGATGCGCGAAATGCTTGCGGGCCAGATTCAAGGCGAGACCCAGACGCCAGTAGCACGCCGTCAATGAGTGCTCCCCGGCGACGATCGCTTGCTCTTGCGCACGGGCATACTGCCCGAGATCTTCCACGCCCCAAGTCGGGTCGGGGGGCTGCTGCAAATGTTGCGGCTCGCAACTTTTCGGTCCGTCGCTGGAGTTCATCCGAGTCACCCCGTCGTAGAAAAAATACGACGCAGACCCTACCGAACGATCGTCGCGCGAACGTCACTTCCGGTGATTCTTTGCGTGAGCCCGGATGTAGCGACGGCCGGCGAGGCTCCGCAGCGGTGCCGCAGCGACTTCCTGACCGCCGCCTTAAAGCTTCTGATAGCAGTGACTTAGCCTCTTGTGTTATGACGCATTTTCGCCTTTTCTTTAGCGCGACCGGGCCGTCACACCAGATGCAGCCGTTACGGAGCGGAACCGCCGGCCGCGGCCTGCAAATTCCCCGGAAGGAACTCGCTCGCGTCGACCGTCCATTCGTCCGCATCCAAGTCAAGAACTTTCACGTCCTGCGGTTCAACTTCGTCGAGATAACAGGGCCCGCCGCGCACTTTCTCAAGTCGAGCGGCCAGGCCCTCTCCGGCGGTGCAACCGGAAAGAAATTTCTTCAAATGGGCTTTGCGAATGCTTAAAGCGCGGTCGGTACTGACCTTGGTGAGCTTGAAATCGTGCATTGGAAGCTTGCCTTCGGTCTTCACCGCGAGATGCAGCATCAGATTCCAAGCTTTTTCAGCATCGCTCCAAGAAAGTTTCAGCAGCTCTCCCTGCCAAAAGACCATTCGCGGATCGACAACGACGACGAGGTTAAACCGGTCTTTGGCTTCGGCGATCAAATCGTCGGCGTGAACGCCTTGATGATAGAGGGGCGCCAAGTCTTCCAGGGCTGCGGCAACCTGGCGGATCAGCTGCCCATCGACCACAGACGCCGGACGGGGAGCGTCCTTGTGCAGACCGTTGCCGTTTTTCTTCTCCGTTAAGTTTACCGGACCTCGGCGGCGAAAAAACGATCGAACGATTTGGCCGTGGACCGTCAGCGTGCGCAAATCGAGATCGAGCCAAGCCAGCTGCGGAACCTCGTGATAGGCGAGGTAGGTTTGCAACAGCACGAGGCAGGCATTTCGTAAACGAGCGTCGTTTCCTTCCCGCCAGTCGCTCCTGACGGCTTGATACTTCTGCTCTACGTCGATGGCGCACGTAAAAACTCGTTCGTGTGCCGCAACCCCTGCCTTATCGCCCCCTAATCGCGACTGTAGTTGTTGCCGGCCGTGTTCCAGTTGCTTTTTCCAAAAGTCCAATCGCGCAAACATCCGTTCGATCACATGATCGCCCAGCAACTTTCCAGGCGGTTGCGTGCGGCAATACTGCTGCGTCAACAACGGATCCGAATGCGTGAGATGGAGATCGAAAGTCGGCGTCCAAAAATCATCCGGGTTAACGACGTTGAACCACGGCCGCTCCGCTAACTTTTCAATCACGGACCGCGAATCGACGCTGTGCCCAGCCTGCTTGGCGATCCAGGCCTGATCCTGAGCCCGATCCTGATCCGCCAACGTTTCGAGGAGGTCGAACTCCTTCGCCGCGGCGACCAATGCTTGGGCTTCTGCGACAAGCGCGTCGGCCAAGGCATTGATCCGGGCCCGCCGAACCTGAGGGGGCGACGTGAAAAGTTGCTCTGGTATCTCCCGGATTCGGCCGCGAAAAATCGGATTGTCCAGCAAGTCCTCGACCACGGGCACGACGTCGTCGCGCAACCACTTTTCCCACTGCTCGGAGCGTTCTTCGTCGGCCCCAAGAGCCAGACCGGGAGCTAATTGCTGGAACCGCAACATCGCCAGTTTATGTCTTGTCATCTGTCACCCCATATTCCGATCAACGACATTTCAACCCTCGGGAAGCGAGGAGTCGAACTTCATCGCTAACAAATGGCCGGCCGACGGTCAATGCGGGTTTCGACTCTCGCGGGCCGACGCCGCGTACAAACCAAGCAGCCTGAAGTTTTTTGGTTTGTCGCGCCGCGCGACGTTGGCGCGACGTGCGGTCAGTAGCGTATGCCGGAGATGAGACCAAGGTCGCTTCACGCCGGTCCCCGGAGGGCGGCGGCGATTCCGTGGTTCGTCGTCCGGTGCGTGCCCATGTCCTCGTCCGATCAACTCCTCAACGCCCGCGAAGCGGCCCGACGCATGGGGATTACCACGACGTGTCTGTACGACTGGCTCGGCCAATCCGACCGAGGGCTCTTGGTGATTCGCGGTCAGGCCGTCACTGTGAACTACTTTCAAGGCGGACCCCGCGGGCAAGGCCGAATTCGCATTGAAGCGTCGGAGATCGAACGACTCAAGGAACTGATGCGCGTCGTGCCGCAGGCCTATGTCCTCCGCCGACCGCCGGTGCGAGTGATGAACTTCCCCGGGATCACCGTGCCCTTGGGGCGCCCCGCTGGAACGTAGCTCGCGACGGAACGCTCCGAAGCGAAATCGGTCGTTGTGAAAAACGTCGAATAGTTAGGATGTCCCCGGGTAGTAGTGCCTCGTTTTTTGCGTTTATATAGCAGAACGGCCGGGAGTAGACACGCTGCGACGATCAAGACGCGAAGGTCATTCCTGGGTACCGCCGATCGCCGCCCACAACGGCTCCTGATAGTGTCGGCCCCATTCTTTGCCGTAGTGGTCGAAGGCCGTTTTCGGCGTGTCTCCGAGCAACTCGGCCAAGACTTCGATCGAGCAACCGACGCCGCCGTTCCAGTAGCCCGAAAGCATGCGATGCGCAAACGTATGCCGACAGGCGTAGCTCGAATACTTTTTGCGAACCGGATCCTGATCCCAGCCGAGCTTCCGTTTAAGGCTGAGGAATCGATGCACGCCGGTAACCTTCTTCCAAGGGTTCCCTTGAGCGTTGCGAAAGACGGGCAAGCTGCTGCCGAGCGGTGCGGTCTTCAATAATTTGCGCGTCAGCTGCGCGACCTCGGGCCGAACCGGAATCTTCCGCGTCTTCTTTGTCTTGGAAGAATAGACTCGCCACATCATCCCGCGCGGCGTCTCTTCGACGTGCTCCCCCGTCAGCTTCGCCAATTCGCAAAACGGTCGGAGGCCGGTATGTAACGCCGCGAACAGGAAATCGCGAAACGCCTCGTCGGTAGCACCGTAAAGGAGCGGCTCGTCCTCGGGAACGATCGACTGCAAGCGCGGCCGCGACGGCGGCTTCTTCAACCCCTTGAGCGGATTGCGAACGCCATGCTCGTTCTGGACGTGATTGAACGCCGCCAAGATGATCGCGATCACGTTGCGGCGCGTGACGGGCGAACGCCACGTCGGTTGGCTGTCGACCCAGCCGCTGACATAACCGCGTTTCAAGTCCGTTAGGGATAACGCTCCGCAGTAGCGACAAAGCTCGTTCAGATAGCGAATCACTCCCAACCGATGCTCGGGATGCATCCGTCCGGCAGCGACGGCTCGCTCGCAATGCCCGAGATACTCGGAGCAGACCCGGGCCACCGACCACGCCTCCGTTGTCGCCGCCGCCACGACTGGAGTTTCGCTCACGGGTGCCAACCCCCGTTTCAGTCTGACTCGTGCGAGCGCCAAGCGGGCCGCTTGCTTGTTCTCCGCTCCGCGAACATGCTTGCCGTTTTCGTCTCGGAGCGGTTCGCGCCGTTTCGTCCCAGGCGGCGTAAAATACCAGCAGTCGGTCTGCTTCCAGTACCAAGCAGAACCGTGCCG
>CAMCTH010000169.1 GCA_945877965.1 Planctomicrobium piriforme
CGATCCAGAGAAACGGCGTGACGGCGACTTGCTGGCAGAGTTGCGTCGTCGTGGCCAGGAGCATGACCGACGCGGATGCGGCGAGCAGAAGCCACAGCGCCTTCGTGCCGCCGGTGACGGCAACGGCCGGCGCGTTGCGCGTTGCGTAGGCGGCATCGATCGCGGCGGTTGCCAACATCGGAGTGCGAACGATGCGGACCGCGTTCCAGCCGACGAGCATGGCGAACACGACGTACGCGCACGACCAAACGCCCGCCTGCAGACCGAGCGGAAGCAGCGGCTCGAAGCAGAGCGGATAGGTGAACAATGCCAGCAGCGAGCCGACGTTTGAGAGGGCGTAGAGCCGAAACGGTGAGCGGCCGGGAAACGTCGTCGCGAACCAACTTTGCAGCAGCGGGCCGGTCGTTGACAGCATGAAGTATGGCAAGCCGATCGTGCCGCCGAGCAGGAGCAATATCCGCCAGGTCGGCGATTCCTCGCCGTGCGGCTTCCACGAAGGATCGGGCACGATCGGCAAGGCGAGCAACGAAATGATGAGCAACAGCAGATGCAGTTGGCCTTGGCGTCGGAGCGAAAGTCGCGTCGTCGACCAATGCGCATACGCGTAGCCGCCGAGCAGCAGCATCTGAAACATCAGCATGCAGGTGGTCCAAACGCCCGGACTTCCGCCGAACCACGGCAAGATAAACTTGCCGATGAGCGGCTGCACTTGGAACAGCAAGAAGGCGCTGAGGAAAATCGAAAGAGCGAACCGCAACATCGGGGAGTTTCCAAACGGCGACGGTAGGGAGTGTCGGGCGGGGCCGACGTCGAGTGGAGGCGACGAGGCCGGAAAGTTTACGTTGCGATTGCCCGGCGGAGAATTTGCGGAATATCGCCAAAATTTTCCTGCATGCTCGTGAACATGACGTAATTTTTAGATGACGAAGAATGCAGGCCGGTGCGAACACGCGGTGTGCAACCAATCGAAGGGTTGTAACGCCGAGCACCTAAGGCCGGGCTCATCGTCGCGCCACATCGCTAACCGAACTCACGAAACTCCAGAGTGGAGGTGCTTCGCGCAGCAGGGCTCGCAGCCTCGACATCCTCGATAAGGGCAAGGCGGTCGAAAGACCGTTCGCGCAAAGCTCGGGACCTAAACTGCGGCGTTTCGACGCCGTCGCACGGTAGCCCGGTTACCGAAGGGATCGTCACCTCGTCAGCTTGATTAGCCCGACGACTTCGACAAGCTTCTCCGGCCAGGCGATTTACACGAAGCGAATGATTCGGCTTCGTGAATCGCAGACATCGCAGCGGATGGAAGGGTCGCGCGTTTACGGTTTTACGGGCCGCCTTCGGCGCCGGACGAGCCATCGTTCGGTGTATCACCGAAAGAAGCGCCGAGTGCGGCTCGGGCGAATGCGACGCGGAGGCCGATCGTAACGATCGTGCCGAATGCGCCGCAGAGAGGGAGAGAAGCGATGCAGAAGTTCATCTTGCGCGTCCGTCGGTTTTTGGAGAGCGAAGACGGTCCGACGGCCGTGGAATATGCCGTGATGTTGGCGCTCATCGTCGTCGTCTGCTTGACGACGATCCAGTCGTTGGGAACCAACGCCAACGCGACGTTTCAGTCGGTTTCGACGGCGATTCAGACGGCGAATAGCTAGTCTCGCCGTCGTTTGGTCCGGCTCATTTCCGAGCGGCGCTCCGGCCTGCTCGTCCCCGGCGTCGTGGAGTTGAACAAATCCGACTCCGCGACGCCGTTTTGTGTCCTATGTTTGACCTAGAGGCTTCGTAATCGTTACGGAGCGTTCGACCGAGTCGATCCACAGGATTTCGCCATGTACCCCCTGTTGCCCGTCGAGCCAGCGGCGGCGATGCAGTTCGTCGCGGCGTTGTTCACGATCTTCTCTGCCTTGATCAGCTTGGTTTTCCTCCGACCGTACTAGGCCTGTGAGCCGCGCGCGGATCGAAACTCATTCATACCCCTCTAGACCGATAGCGACACGGAGAGCCCGATGCACGACCTCAACGACTTAACGAACGCCGTTCTGCGGCATTGGCATGTTTGGTTTGTCACGGTGACTTTGATCGTCGCCGCCGTCATCGACGGCAAGCAACTCAAAGTTCCGAACTGGATCACGTATCCGATGATCGTCAGCGGCTGGATCTACAGCACGGCGTTCTTCGGTTGGGAAGGCCTGGGCTGGAGCTTGCTGGGGACGGTCGTCGGTCTGGCGTTGTTGCTCGGCCCGTATGCCATCGGCGGCATGGGGGCGGGCGACGTGAAACTGCTCGCCGGCGTCGGAGCTTGGATCTGGTCGACCGACACCTTGTACGCCTACTGCTGGTCGGCCGTGTTCGGCGGCGTCATTGCCATCGGCATGGTGCTGTATCGCAAAGCGTGGCACAAGCACGCCGCGCAGTTCGTTCACATTATCAACGAAGTGGCCACGGTTCGCGACCCGAACCAGTTGTCGGTCATTGCCGCCGAGCGGAAGCCGACGATGTTGCTGCTGCCGTACGGAATTCCGATTGCCATCGGCACGATCTTCTACTTCTTCCTGCAAGGCATGCTTGTATGAAGTCCATGTTTAGCAACGCGATCATCGCCGGCAGCGAGACCGATGCCGGCACCCGCAGCCCAAAAGTAGCGACGGATGTCATGGTGAAACTAGAGAAACTTTATCGGAAGTGCCGAACAGATAGACGAGGAGCCGCCGTCGTCGAGTTCGCCGTCGTCGCTCCGGTGTTCATCATGTTGGTGTTCGGCATGATCGAGTATGGACGGATGGTCATGGTGCAGCAGCTACTTACGAATGCGGCTCGCGAAGGGGCTCGCGTCGGCGTGCTCGACGGCGCCACGACGGCCTCGGTGCAAACGTCCGTTACGTCTTACCTAACTAACGCTTCGGTATCTGGGTCGACCGTAACGGTTAGCCCCAACCCTCCGAGTTCTGCCGGTTATGGAGAGCCGGTTACGGTTACCGTTACCGTCCCTTTCAATCAAGTGAGTTGGATTCCATCGCCAATGTACTTAGGTGGGAAGACCTTGCAGGCTTCGAGCGTTATGCGGCGTGAGACCGTTGAATAGCTCGTAGCGATTGCAGCCGAAAAAACGTTTGAGATGCTGAACCGCCGATCGTTTGGGTGAAACCCCTATGCGTCCAAAATCACTGATCTTGCTGGTTCTCGCGCTCGGCTGCGGACTTATCGCGGCCGTGGGTATTAATCAGATTCTGGCCCGACCGACGACCGAGGTGCAAACCGTCGGCATCGTCGTCGCCAAGCGCGAGATCAGAAAAGGGGACATGATCAAGCCCGACGACATTCGCTTGCAGGAATGGCACGTCGACTCGATGCCCGAAGGGGCGATCCAAAAGATCGAAGATCTGGCCGAACGGCGCGTGAAAACAAACATCGTGCCGGGCGAAGCGATCTTGATGTCGAAGTTGGTCGGCAAAGGAATCAACGACAGCGTCGAGAACATTCCTTCGGGGATGAAAGGCGTGGCGGTCAAGGTCGACAAGGTCAGCAGCGGCGGCGGCTTGATTCTGCCGGGCGATAACGTCGACGTGTTGCTGCACGTCGAAGCGAATCCCTCGAAGGGGATTCCGTCGACCGCCACGAAGGTGCTGCTCAAGAACATTAAGGTCCATGCGGTCGACGATCAGATGGAGCGTCCCGCTCCGGGCGAAGCGTCGATCGCCGCCCAAACGCTGACGCTCGTCGTCACGCCGAAACAAGCTACGATCCTGGCTCACGCCACCGAGATCGGCAACATCCGCTTCGTGCTTCGCAGCGCTACGGACCACAATTCAGACGACGAAGCCGACACCTCCGTGACGACCTCGCAAGTGCTGAACGGCATGCAAACGGAACTCGCCGGCGGCGACGCACCGAGCATTCCCGGCATCACGCCGCTCCCACCGGTGGAACCGGCTGCGGGCGGCGATATGCAAAAAGGCTTTAACGGCCTGACCGACTTTTTGGAGAAGATGAAGGACGCTCGCGATCTCGGCCCGGCTGAACCGAAAGAACAGCCGTGGAAGATGATCATGATCGAAGGGACGCAAACGAAGGAGTTGGAGTTCACGAAGGATTCGCGATTCGGTCGCGTCACCAGCAGCGGCGGAGACGAGCCTGCGTTACCGCCGTCGCCGCTGGAGCCGACGTTGCCTGAGTTGCCGCCGGTTGAAGAAGCGACCGACGAGAAGTAGTTCGAAAGGGAGTTCGCTCGTTCCGCGAGTCGGCGATAACGCATCGTCGGCATTGCGGGCGAAACTTACTACGTTCCGACGTAGGACCGACAAGGACGATCAAGGATGATCACGTTGAATTCGCCGTTTCGTTGCGTTTATTTGCCGACCGTGCTCGGCTTCTGCCTTGCCGCGGCCGCGACCCCTGCGTTCTCGCAGGGCGTTTCGGTTTCGCCCGGCGGCCCCGGTACCGGGGCCTTGCAGGTCAGCGGACCTCAGCAACCCGCGAATAGCCAAGGCTTCTCGCAGATCGGTCCGCATCCCGTGACGCATCAGGTCACGCGACCCGTCGAGCGGATCGAGATGATCGTCAATACGAGCCGCATTCTCACGCAAGAACAACGCATTCCGCAGGCGCAAGTCAACAACCCAGACGTCCTCGGGCTGACTGCGCTCTCGGCCAATCAGATTCAGGTCTATGCCCGTCGCGCCGGCGTCACGCAGGTGAACATCTGGGACGAAAAGGGGCAGATCCATTCGATCGACGTCATGGTCTACGGCGACGTGCAAGAACTAGCGCGCCTGCTCCAGGCCCAGTTCCCCAAGGCCGCGCTCACGCTGACGCCGATTTCGAGCGGCGTGCTGATCCAGGGTTACGTCGACGATCCGAACGTGCAAAGCCGCATCGTCGAAATCGCTCGCAATTACTATCCGAACATCATCGACAACATCACGGTCGGCGGCGTCCAGCAGGTCTTGCTCCAAGTCCGCGTGCTGGAAGTGTCGCGAACGAAGCTGCAATCACTCGGCATCGACATGGCCGCCATCTTGGAGAACGGCTCGTACTTCGCGTCGGGTGCCGCCGGCATCTTGCGAACGGCGCCGCTCGCGGCTGCCGGAACGGTGACCAGTGCGGGAACGGAAGTTCTCGCCGGTCGTATCGCCAGCAACGGCGACAACTTTTTCATGTTCGTCGAAGCCCTGAAGCGGAACAACTTGGCCAAGATCATGGCCGATCCGAACCTGACGACCGTCAGCGGCCGCCCCGCCTTTATGAACGCCGGCGGCGAGTTTCCGATCGCCGTACCGCAAAGCCTCGGCACAATCTCGATCGAATATCGCCGCTTCGGCACGCAAATCGACTTCGTGCCGATCGTTTTGGGCAACGGCGTGATTCGCCTCGAAGTTCGTCCGCGCGTGAGCGAAATCGACGAGTCGCGCAGCATCGTGATCAACGGTCAACAAGTCCCCGGTCTCCGCGTTCGCGAGGCCGATACGGCCGCCGAACTCCGCGCCGGTCAAACGCTCGTCATCGCCGGCTTGGTGCAGACGCGGACCGAAACGTCGACCCGAGGGGTGCCGTGGTTAATGGACACGCCGTACATTGGCACGTTCTTCCGCCGCACGGCCGATCAGTTGAACGAAATCGAACTGCTGATTATGGTGACGCCGCAACTGGTCGAAGGGCTCGATCCGTCGGACTTGTGCCAACTGCCGTCGATGCCCGGTTCGGTCACGACGAACCCCGGCGATTGCCAGCTGATGCATCAGGGACACATCGAAGTGCTGCCCGACGGACGTCGTCCCGCGCACTTCCAACAGCCGTTCCCGATCGGCGCCGGCGGCGGTGCGGCGGCGGGATCGACCAGTCCCGATTCAGGCCTGCTTCGCGGAACTCCGGATATCGAACCGCTTCCGGCGATGCCAAAGCGAGCTCCTGCAATCACGCCGGCCCCGGCGCCGGCTCCTGCAGTACGACCTGCGCCGGCCGTGAAAGAGCCGGCCACCCCGGCGAAAGAATCGAGTGCTCCGGTGTTGCGTGAGCCATCGGATGAACCGGTGCCGTCGCAACTTCGCATTCGCCCGGCGACGCAAAGCCGCGACCTTTCGGTACAACCGACGTTGCCGTCGCAATCGGCACCGCTGCAACAACCGAGTAACCCGCTGGGAACCGTCACCCCGCTCCCCGCTTTGCCTTCACTTCAGCCCGCCAATTCGGAGTCGTCGGCACAACCGGGGATGATTGGACCAATTGGTTACGATACCGCAAAATAATCCTTTGACGGCCGGCGTTATGTTAAGACCGGTCTATATTTGCTCGCCGGTAAACGTGGAATCCTTGAACGTACACGCCGATGAGCAACGTCCTCCGCCTAGCGATCGTCGATCCGAACGACGGCACTCGTAGCGCACTGAAAACCATGCTGTTGGGCATGGACACGGTGTGGCTCGAAGCCGAGTGTTCGCGATTTGAATTCTTCGCCGACGTGATCGGTCAGACGCATCCCGACATCGGGATCGTCGCCATCGACAGCAACACGGCTAAGGGCTTGGAACTGGTCCAAAAGCTCGGCGAAGTCGCTCCCGACTGTGCGATCCTCGTCGTCAGCTCGTCGACCGACGGCCAGGTGATTCTGCAAGCCATGCGGGCCGGGGCCAAAGAGTTCCTCGCCCAGCCGGTTAAACTCCAAGACATTCTCGACGCTCTCTCGCGGATCAGCGAACGGAAGTTCGGCCGCGGCGAGAACAAGTCGCGCGGCAGCACGGTCATCGCCGTCGCCGGGGTGACCGGCGGCGTCGGCACGACGAGCATCGCCGTTAACCTGGGATGTGCGCTGGCCAAAGACCCGAAGAAGACCGCCGCGTTGATCGATCTCGATCTCTGCCTTGGCGACGCCGATGTCTTCCTCGATGCCATTCCCGATTACACGCTGGTCGACGTCGCGCAGAACGTCTCGCGTCTCGACTTCGCGTTGCTCAAGCGTTCGCTGTGCAAGCACTCGTCGGGGCTGTATTTGCTGCCGCGCCCGGTGCAAATGGAAGATATGGCGTTCATCACGCCCGACGATTTGCAACGCGTCATCGGCCTGATGAAAGCGACCTTCTCGCACTTGGTGCTCGATCTGTCAAAGGGCTACACGCCCAACGATCAGGTCGCGTTGCAGATGGCTCACCATATTTTGCTCGTCACGCAGCTCGACCTGCCGTGCTTGCGGAACGTCGTGCGGTTGCTCACCTCGTTCAAAGAGAACAAAGAGCTGGCCGAGAAGATCAAGGTCGTCGTCAACCGCGCCGGCCTAGAGTCGGGAGCGATCACGCTCAAGAAGGCGCAAGAGACGATCGGTCGCGAGATCTTCTGGCAAGTGCCGAACGATTATCGCACGATGGTCGAAGTGCGCAACAACGGCGTGCCGCTGACCGAAGCGGCTCCCAAAGCCGCGGTCACGCAATCGATCCTCGGCTTGGCCGAAGCGCTTTCCGGCGAACGCAAGGAAACGGTCGAAGAGGCCGTCGTCGCCAAGCCCGAGAAGAGCAGCCTGTTCGGCTTCCTCTCTTCGAGCAAGTCGAAGAAGTAAGTAACTCTTCCACGGGGTGTCGGCGCTCTGCGCGGCACGTTATTTCTCGCATCCGGCCCTGCGATCCGTAGCTTGCTCGGATCCGGTTGGACTCGCTTATCCATAAGCTAGAGTTGCGCGGCTGATCTGGTTGAGTTCTCTCCTCCCCGCGAAAGTGAACACGGTAGCGTTATGGTCAAACCAATGACGATGGGAAACAAAGCTCAGGAAAAGAGCGGCGACACCGAGTTCGAATCCCTCAAGCGTCGCATTCATAGCAAGCTCGTCGACAAACTCGATCTGACGAAAGTCAGCGAGATGGACAACGACGTTCTGCGCCGCGAAATTCGCATGGTGATCGAGCATCTGAGCGATGCCGAAAACACCCTGTTGAATCGCGCCGAGCGCGAACGCTTGGTGGAAGAAGTCCTCGACGAAACGTTCGGCTTCGGCCCGTTGGAACTGCTGCTCAAAGACCCGCTGATCAGCGATATCTTGATCAACGGCCCGAAGCAGATTTACGTCGAACGCAAGGGGCGAATGGAGAAGTCGCCCGTCACGTTCCGCGATAACGCACACCTATTACAAATTATCGACCGCATCGTCTCACGCGTCGGCCGTCGCGTCGATGAAGTGAGCCCGATGGTCGATGCCCGCTTGCCCGACGGTTCGCGCGTGAACGCGATCATTCCGCCGTTGGCCCTCGACGGCGCCGCCGTCTCGATTCGCCGTTTCGGCTCGAACCCGCTCAAGCTCGAAGACCTGCTGAACTACAAGGCCTTCACGCCCGAGATGGTGATGTTGCTCGAAGGGGCGATCAAGGCTCGGCTGAACATCATCATCGCCGGCGGTACCGGTTCCGGTAAGACGACGTTGCTCAACACCCTGTCGAGCTTCATCCCGAACCACGAACGCATCGTGACGATCGAAGACGCGGCCGAACTTCAGTTGCAGCAAGATCACATCGTCCGCTTGGAAACGCGTCCGCCGAACATCGAAGGCAAGGGAGCGGTGTCGGCCACAGACTTGGTAAAGAATGCCCTCCGTATGCGGCCCGAGCGGATCATCATCGGCGAGTGCCGCGGTGCCGAGACGCTCGACATGTTGCAGGCCATGACTACGGGCCATGAAGGCTCGATGACGACGTTGC
>CAMCTH010000170.1 GCA_945877965.1 Planctomicrobium piriforme
TGGCCTGAAGGGCATCTGCTACAATATATTGGTGTCATGAGCCTCAAACCGCCGAAATAATCGACGGTGCGGGTCATTGTGCCAAGCGTCTGCGAATGGCTTCCAGAAACGACGCTTGGCAGCCGATGATCCTATCTGGCTTGAGTGTACGAAGGTACACTATGGAACGGATGCCCATTTCACCTCGTCTCGTCATTGAGACCCGTCTCTCACAGGGGATTTGTCATGGCCGATAGTAGCACCACCCCGGTTGTCGAACGCGCTCCCAAAAAGGGACTCCGTCGACTTTCGACCGGTTTGCAAGTAGCCCCGGTTTTCTGCCCAGCCGAGGTTGCCGATCCGTTCGACACCGTCACTTGGGAAGTGCGAACGGCCGCCATCAAAGGCGAGAACGGCGAAGTCCTCTTCGAGCAGACCAACTGCGAAGTGCCGACGTTCTGGACGCAACTCGCCACGAACGTCGTCTGCAGCAAGTACTACTACGGCGAAGTGAACACGCCGCAACGCGAATACTCGGTTCGTCAGCTGATCCACCGCGTCACGCGGACGATCGCCGACTGGGGCATCAAAGACGGCTACTTTGCGACGGCCGAAGACGGCGAGCGGTTCTATCGCGAACTCTCGTGGCTCTGCCTGCACCAGCACGGGGCGTTCAACTCGCCGGTGTGGTTCAACGTCGGCCTGTTCCATCAGTACGGCGTGAAGGGGGCGGCTTGCAACTGGCATTGGGATCCGGAGACCGACACGGTCCGCGTTCCCGAGAACCCGTACGAATTCCCGCAAGGCTCGGCCTGCTTCATCCAAAGCGTGGAAGACAACATGGAAGACATCATGGAGCTCGCTCGCAGCGAGGCCATGCTGTTCAAGTTCGGCTCGGGCACCGGCACCGACCTGAGCACGCTGCGCAGCGAACGTGAAAAGCTCTCGGGCGGCGGCAAGCCGTCGGGCCCGCTGTCGTTCATGCGGGTGTACGATCAGATCGCCGCGGTGGTGAAGAGCGGCGGCAAGACCCGTCGCGCCGCCAAGATGCAGTCCTTGAAGATTTGGCACCCCGACATTCTCGACTTCATCGAATGCAAGGCGAAGGAAGAGAAGAAGGCCCGCACGCTGATCGCAGCCGGTTACGACTCGAACTTCAACGGTGAAGCTTATAGCTCCGTGATGTTCCAGAACGCAAACCTCTCGGTCCGCGTGACCGACGAGTTCATGCAAGCCTGCGAACAAGACAAGCCGTGGGCCACGCGCTGGGTCACCGACCCGAACACCGCGGGCCCCGTGCACCAAGCGCGCGACCTGATGAACCGCATGGCGGCCAACGCCTGGCAATGCGGCGATCCGGGCGTGCAGTACGACACGACGATCAACACCTGGCACACCTGCCCGAACTCGGGCCGGATCAACGCCAGCAATCCGTGCAGCGAGTACATGTTCCTCGACAACACGGCCTGCAACCTGGCGAGCATCAACCTGATGAAGTGCCGCAATGCGGACGGCACGTTCGACGTCGAACGGTTCCGCAACGCCTGCCGGTTGTTCTTCATCGCGCAGGAAATTCTGATCGACCACGCCAGCTACCCGACGAAGCGAATTGCGGCCAACAGTCACAAGTTCCGCCCACTGGGCCTCGGCTACTCGAACATCGGCAGCTTGCTCATGAGCAGCGGCCTGCCGTACGACTCGGACGAAGGACGCGGCGTCTGCGGGGCGATCACCGCTTTGCTGCACGGCTCGGCCAACCTGACGAGCGCCGAACTCGCCGCGGCGGTCGGTCCGTTCGACGGCTTCGCCGAAAACCGCGAGCCGATGTTGAACGTCATGCGGATGCACCGCGAGGCGGCCGACAAGATCGATCCGGCCTGCCCGGCGTACATGAAGGAAGCCGCCTGCGAACTGTGGGACGAAGTCGTCTCGGCCGGCCGCGTGCACGGCTACCGCAACGCTCAGGCGACCGTGCTTGCTCCGACCGGCACGATCAGCTTCCTCATGGACTGCGACACGACCGGCATCGAGCCGGACATCGCCCTGGTGAAGTACAAGCAACTGGCCGGCGGCGGCATGCTCAAGATCGTCAACAACACGGTCCCGGCCGCGCTCAAGAAGCTCGGCTACGACCAACCGTCGATCGAAGGCATCTTGGCCTACATCGACAAGAACGACACGATCGAAGGGGCCTCGGGCTTGAAGCCCGAGCACCTGCCGGTGTTCGACTGTGCCTTCACGCCGCGCAACGGCACGCGTTCGATCCAATGGCATGCCCACGTCAGCATGATGGCCGCCGCTCAGCCGTTTCTCTCGGGCGCGATCTCGAAGACGGTGAACATGCCGCGTGAGTCGACTCCCGAAGACATCGCTAAGGCGTACACCGAAGGGTGGCGCATGGGTCTGAAGGCCCTGGCGATCTATCGCGACGGCTCGAAGGAAAGCCAACCGCTGAACACGAGCAGCGAAAACGACAAGACGGCCGACAAGGCGAAGGCTGCGGCCGGTCCGCGTCGCCGTCACCTGCCCGACACGCGCCACTCGATCACGCACAAGTTCAGCGTGGGCGGGCACGAAGGCTATCTGACCGTCGGCATGTTCGAAGACGGCAAGCCGGGTGAGGTGTTCATCACCATGGCGAAAGAAGGCAGCACGGTCGGCGGGTTGATGGACTCGCTCGGCACGGCTATTTCGATGGGCCTGCAGTACGGCGTGCCGCTCGAAGCGTACGTCCGCAAGTTCTCGCACATGCGGTTCGAGCCGATGGGCTTCACCAAGAACCCCGACATCAAGATCGCCAAGAGCGTGGTCGATTACATCGTCCGCTTCCTCGGCGTCACGTTCTTGGAGGGCTACCGCGAGGCCACGGTGGATAAAGCTCCACCGCCCGCCAAGGCCGGTAGCGCTGAAGAAGGAGACGATGCGTCGGGGCAATCGACGCCCACCGCCAAGAAGGCCGGTGGGCTGACCGCGAACGGATCGGCCACGAAGGCCGCGAATCCCAACGGTAACGGCAGCACAAACGGCAACGGTAGCCACACGAACGGCCACGGCAAATCGGCGAAGACCGATGCAGTGAAGACCGACGCCGCCAAGGTCGAAGCGAAAGCGAAGGCCGACGACTTGCTCCTCCGAGCCGGCGTCGCCCCGAAATTCGATCTCAAGGTGCTGAACGCGGGCGGATCGTTGACTAACCGCAGCGAGCAATTCGCCGGCTTCCAAAGCGACGCCCCGAGCTGCGACAACTGCGGATCGATCTGCGTCCGAGCCGGCAACTGCTACTTGTGCCACAACTGCGGCGCCAGCCAAGGTTGCTCATAAATCGAACGATCGCGATCACCGTCAGGGCTTAGCCCGGCCGTCCTCGGCCGGGCAAACGCTCCGACAAAGAATCGACGACATCAACAACATCTCGGGCGGCAAAGGGACCAACCCTTCGCCGCCCGTTTGTTTTTGGACGTCGCTTGTTTGGGACCGAGTCGGGTCGCGCAGGGCCGGCGGTGCCGGCATCCGCGCGCCTTCTTACCGGTGGTTCGGCTTGTTCGCGCTTCGCGCACGCATTAGATTGCCCTGCCGGCGACGGGGCGGCTTCGGCTGCGCCGTACCGGCATCGCTTGTCATGGACGACACCGCGGGAAAGGACTCCGCATGGCCTGCACCTTGGATGAACTTGCGCGCTTGGTCGGCGGCACCGTCGTGGGCGACGGCACGCTCACAATCAACGGCGCTTCCCCTCCGGCCACGGCCGCGGCGGGCGAACTTACACTCGTCGATAAGCCCGAGAATTTGAAAAAGCTCACCGGATGCCCGGCCGCGGCGGCCGTCGTTCCGCCGGGCGTCGACTCGCCGATTCCGGCCATCGTCGCGGCCGACGTCCATGCCGCCTTCAGCAAGATCGTCATGCACTTCCGTCCGCAACGCGCCGCGGTCCGCATCGGCGTCAGTCCGCTGGCCGTCGTCAGTCCTTCGGCTCGGCTCGGCGCGAACGTCGATGTACATCCGCATGCCGTCATCGGCGACGACGTCGAAATCGGCGCGAACGCAACGATTCATGCCGGCGTGCAGATCATGGCCGGCTCGAAGCTCGGCGACGACGTCGTCGTCTTCCCGAACTCGGTGCTCTATGAAAACACGATCGTCGGTGCGCGCTCGATCTTGCACGCCGCCGTGGTGCTCGGCGCCTACGGCTTCGGTTACAAGCAAGTCGCCGGCCGGCATGTGATCACCGCACAACTCGGTTGGGTCGAACTCGGCGACGACGTCGAGATCGGGGCCGGCACGACGATCGATCGCGGCACCTACGGCCCCACGCGCATCGGTGAGGGGACGAAGATCGACGACCAAGTGCAGATCGGACACAACGTGCTGATCGGCAAGCACAATCTGATTTGTGCGCAAGTCGGCATCGCCGGCAGCAGTTCGACCGGCGACTACGTCGTCATCGCGGGCCAAGCCGGTTTCAAGGATCACGTCCACATCGGCCATCGCGCCGTCATCGGCGGCATGTCGGGAATCATGAACGACATTCCCGAAGGGGCCGTCGTCGTCGGCTTGCCTGCCACGCCGGCGCGCGAGCAAATGGTCAAGCAGGCGTCGCTCAACAAGTTGCCTGAGATGCTGCGTCAGTTCAAGGCGTTGGAAAAAACGGTCGCCGAGTTGCAGCGACGACTCGCCACCGGCGAACCCGATTCGGCCGCCGCCTGATTTCGTACAAGGTTGCCATGATGTCGCCGACCATGTCTCTCGTCGTTCCCGAACCCGCTGATCGCCGCATCGGCCTGGTCGCCGGTTGGGGACGCTTCCCGGTCGTCGTGGCCGAGGCGCTTGTCGCGCAAGGGCGCGAGGTTTATTGCCTGGGGGTCAAAGAACATGCCGACATTGCGGCTTTAAAACCGCTCTGCACGGAGTTTCGTTCCATCGGCATCAGTCGCTTCGGCGCGGCGATCCGCTACTTTCGCACGCGCGGCATCACGCAAGCGACGATGGCCGGCAAGTATCACAAGACGAAGCTATACCGACCGCTTGTTTGGATGCATTACATTCCCGACTTCCGCACCTGCCGCATGTTCTTCCGCAACTTCTGGCAGACGCAAGGCGATCGTCGCGACGACACGCTGCTTGGCCAGATCATCGACGAGTTCGCCAAAGACGGCATCGTCTTCGCCCCCGCCACCAACTTTGCTCCGGAGCTGCTCGTGAAGTACGGTCAACTAAGTCGTCGCTCGCCGAGTGAACTGGAACGCAAAGACGTCGAGTTCGGTTGGCGGCTGGCCAAGGAGATGGGACGGCTCGACGTCGGACAGACCGTCGTCATCAAGGGGCGCAATGCCTTGGCGATCGAAGCGATCGAAGGGACCGACGCCTGCATCCGGCGAGCCGGTGAACTCTGTCGCTCGGGCGGATTCACCGTCGTCAAAGTCGCGAAGCCGCAGCAAGACATGCGGTTCGACGTCCCGACGATCGGCGTCGGCACGATTCAGCAGATGATCGAAGCCGGCGCGACCTGCCTCGCCGTCGAGGCCGACAAGACGATCTTCATCGACGAGCGCGAAGTCCGAGCCTTGGCCGACAAACACAAGCTGGCACTCGTCGCGATGCACGCGAACGCCGCCGTGTTGCCGATCGGCGAAGCGGCCTAGCCGCGAGGAAAAAACTTTTTGTAGGCCTCGATCGTTTGCGCCGCGGCGGCGTCGGAATCGGGCCAGGGGAACGCCTCGGCCGAGACGTAATGCTCGTAGCCGATTGCTTGCAAGGCGGCGGCGATGGGTGCGAAGTCCATATGCCCGCAACCGGCCGGGCGGCGGTTCGAATCGACGAAATGAACGTGGCCGATCAGGTCCGCCCCTTCGCGCAGGGCCGCGGCGACGTCGACCTCTTCGATGTTCATGTGAAACAGATCGGCCAGCAGTCGGACGTTGCGCGTCGAGAGCGATCGCAACAGCGCGACGCCTTGCTCGACCGTGTTGCACATGTTCGTTTCGTAGCGATTCAGCGGCTCGTAGATCAGCGGCACGTCGTACTGCCGGGCGTACTCGCCGAGTTCTTCGAGCGCTTCGCTCAATCGCGCGCGGGCCGTCGGCGCGTCGATGCCGTCGACGCCGTGTCGACCTTGCATCGAGCCGATGATCGCCGGGGCTCCAAGCGGGCCGCCGAGGTCGATGATCGTCCGAATGAAATCGCGGGCCGCCCGACGTTTTGACTCGTCGTTCGCCGTGAGTTCCAAGCCGTGGCGAATGCGGCCCGCCCCGGTGCCGACGGCGGCGAGCGTCAGATGATGATCGACGAGCAGCTGCTTGAGCGCCTTCGGATCGACGGCGTCGGCCTGCGGTGGAAAGACCTCGACCGCATCGAAACCGAGCTCGGCCGCCTTGCGACACCCGCCGGCTAGATCGCCGTGAAACACAAACGGCCCTTGGCGGGCTTCTTCGACGAGGCTAATCGTGACGGCGCTGCGCAGCATAGGAATGAGGTCGATGGTGAATAGAGAGGATTACGGACCCGGCCAGGCGAGCGCCTCGGCGAGTCGTGTCGGAACGCGGTTGAACAGCTTTTGGTATTCGTCGAACGTCGGCTGGAGGCGAACCCGCGCTTTGGCCGAGTGATTGAGTGCGATGTCGGCCAGCTTGTGGCGCTGAAACGGATTGCGGAACCGGTCGATCGTTTCGTCGGCGAACTCGGCCGTCGCTTCGACGCGGTACGCAATCGCCGGGAGGATCTCTTCGTACAACAGGCCGCGAATCCATTTGTTGGCCGACGGCGACGCGAGAACGTCTTGCACCGTCTCGAAGCCGAGCGGCAGAAACTTTGCGGTCATGGCCGAATGCAGCCCGTTCAGGATGCGGACTTTGCGCAGATAGAACGGCAGCAGATCGTCGACGAGCCGAATGGCCGGATGCTTGAACAGTTCGAATTCGCGGCCGACCGGCTTTTCAATTGCCCACAGGGCATACGGCTCAGCGGAGCAGAACAGATGGTCGGTTGCCGTGAGCGGATGATCGTGCGGCGGCGGCGTGACGATGCAGTCGACCAGGTTGTTGAGCCACAAGCAGCGGTCGCTCAGCCAACTCCGGAACTCGTTCGGCAGCCGCCAGCGCTCGGTCTGCGTCCGCACAAGATCGAGCAGCCGCGCAGCGTTTCGTTCGATCAACTCGCAGGGCAAAAGTGTGAGGGGCGAACCGCCGGCTTGATATCGCGTCCACAAGACCTGTGCGAGCTTGCTCGGCAGCGTCTTCGGTGGGGCGGCATCGACGGTGTCCGTCTCGTCGAGGACATAGCCGGCCTCGGTCGCGTTGCTGACGATATATTTCAGCTCCGGCGAGCGGGCGACGTCGAGGACCTTCGCCCAATCTTGGCCGGCCGTCAGTGCGCGGCTGATCGAACGAACCGTCTCGACGCGATCGACGAGTTGGCCGGCTTCGTAACCGCGGACGACGACGTGGAAGCCGCCGGTTTGCGCGCCGAGCATTTCAGCCCGATGCCCGCCGGTCGTTTGCACGACGACGACGGTGCCGACGTTCTGTCCGCCGTTGTTCGCATGCTGGAGGAACCGATCGACGAAGGCCCGGAGAAAACGGCCGGTGCCGAATTGCAGAACGGATTCCATGCGGGAAAGTTGACGGTTGACGGAGGGGAGTTGACGGAAGCGAGCTGGAAAGCCACTAGCTTAGCGAGAATTCTGCCCGCCACAACGGACCGGAGCTGTGTCTATTCCAACTGTCAACTGCCTATTGTCAACCGTCAACTAATACGCATGTCGATGGCGGAAGCCATGGACGATGGTGAGGAGCAGGATTTTGAAATCCAGGCGGAGCGACCAGTTGGCGACGTAGTGGAGATCGTATTCCAGGCGTTTGCGGAGCGACGTGTTGCCGCGCCAGCCGTGGACTTGGGCCCAGCCGGTCATGCCGCACTTCACGCGTTGGCGTTGATAGTACGTCGGCATCTCGCGACGGAACCGTTCGACGAAAACATCTCGCTCTGGGCGCGGCCCGACGAGGCTCATGTCGCCGCCGAGTACGTTGAACAACTGGGGCAACTCGTCGAGACTCCAGCGACGCAAGAAGCGGCCGAGCGGCGTGCAGCGATCATCGCTCTTGGCGGCCCAGACCGCGCCGGTCTTCGTCTCGGCATCGAGTCGCATGCTGCGGAACTTCAACATCGTGAACGGTCGACCGCCGAGGCCCATGCGACGTTGCCGATAAAGCACCGGGCCGGGACTCGTCCATTTGACGGCGGCCGCGAGACCGAGCATCAGCGGCGAAAGAATCACGAGCGCCGCCAGGCCGACGGCGAGATCCATCGCCCGCTTGGCCAAGCTCCCGAGGCCGTCCTGCGGGTTGTGCCGCAAGCTGACGAACGAGAGGTGATCGATCTCCAACGTTTCGAGTCGCATGCCTGCGAGGTTCGGACGATCGGGGACGAGCTGCACTTCGATCAGCAGTTCGTTGAGTTGTTCGTAGACCCGCGGCAGTTCGCCGTAGCGGGCCAGCGGCAACGCGATGAAGACGTGATCGACGTCGTGCCGCAGGACGACGTCAGCCAGTTCATCGAGCGTGCCGAGCCGCGGCAGCAGCGTCGGTTCGCGGCG
>CAMCTH010000171.1 GCA_945877965.1 Planctomicrobium piriforme
GACGGATGCCGATGTCTCCTTGCAGATCGCGAACGACCGACTCGATGATCGACGCAGTCTGATCCTCGTCGACGATTTCCAACGGGAAGATGAGAAACACCAACGCTCCGTCGGCCTCGCGCCGCTTCAGCGGGTCCTCATCGCAGCACTCATGCGGCAGATGTTCGGCCAACGACGCCCGCCCGGCCGCAATCAGCTGATCGAGTCGCTCGGCCGCCACAAGCACGTCGCCGAACTTCAAACGTTCGCGGAGATCCTCGCGGCCGCAGATGTTGCGGAGCGCGATCATGCCGGCCGTCGCCGCGCCGATGCTCGACGCGTTCCGCTTCCGCGTCTCTTCCCAATGGCCGCTGTCTTCGTCGTTCCAGAACTCGATCTTTTCCAAGAACAACACGACGCCGGCCAGCACCTCGCCCAACTCGTCGGTCGGTTCCAAAGCCCCGGCGGCGATGAGCCGCGATGCGACCCACACGAAATAGCCGAGCGCGTCGTTCTGCGCGTGCGACCATTTCACGTCGATCTCGGCGACCGTGTGACCGTCGAACCGAATGTGGGGTCGGTTCATCGGATCGGCATGATCGGCCCGCCCCGCCAGCACTTCCGCAATCTTGGGACGTTGCGTCGCCAAGAACCGCGCCATGCCGACGACGGCCCGGGCCGCCGCTTCGGTCTGGCCGTCGTCGAACAACGACTGCGCGACGTGCGCGTTGTCGCGAATCCAAACGCTGGCATAGCCCGACGAATGATCGGCCGACACATGGGCCGCGGGATACAAGCCGCTCGGCAACGCCGGAAAGTGAAACGTCCCGGCCTCGCGCAGAAACTGCGTCAGCCGTCGCAGATCATCGAGCGTGTACGAGTCGCGAACCAAGTCGGCCAGCCGCGGATTCTGCAACGTGAACATGAAGCCAAGGGGGAAGGCGGAAAGGGGACGGGGGACAACGGTGTGATTTATAGACCGAACTTGCCGGCGACGACAGGCCGCGCGAAGACCGAGGGTTCGCTGAGGGCCGGAATCTCGCACGACAAGAGCCCTGTCAGAAAAATCGGAAACTTGTGGGATGAACCCGCGTGGGCGGCGTCTTTATGATGAACCGCGTTGTGGGGACGTCGGGAGTCGCACTTGTCGCACATCACGCCCGCTCTGCTCGGTTCACTGCTGTCGGCTCATGGGGCCGCCTTGCGGTTGTACGCGCGACAGTTCCTCAGCGGAGCCGAAAGTGATGCCGCAGCCGACGACGTCGTGCAAGAAGCCCTACTGCAACTCGCCAAGCAGGCGACGATGCCCGACGATCCGCCGGCGTGGCTGTTTCGGACCGTTCGCAACGGCGCACTCACCGCGCGGCGTCGGGCCGAGCGACGTCGTCGGCATGAAACCTCGGCCGGGTCGGCGCGAAGCGGTTGGTTCGAGAGTCGGCCCGAAGCGCAACTCGATGCCGCCGCCGCCGCGGCCGCGCTGGCGGCGCTGCCCGACGAAGTCCGCGAGGTCGTCGTCGCGCACTTGTGGGGTGGATTGACGTTCGAACAGATCGCCACGGTCGTCGGCACGTCGTCGAGCACGGCCCACCGTCGTTACGAACAAGGTTTGCAAACACTACGCCTGCGTTGGGATACGAAACATGCCGGAACTTAACTCCTCGCCGTCGCCCGATTGGGGCGGACTCGAAGCCGCGCTCGGCTCGCTGACGCCGACAGCCCCGATGATCGACCGCGATCAACTGATGTTTGAAGCGGGAAGGGCGGCGCGACCGCAGCAGCGCGGCGTCACGTCGCTGGCCCTTGTCGCCTGCGCGGCGATCGCGCTGGGCATCGGACGCTGGACCGCACCGACGACGGTGAGCCTCGAACCGACTCAGCTAGCAGAGAACGTCGGGCCGCAAGCTCAAGAACCCGCCGATTCATCGCTCACGGATCCCGCATCGTATTATCAACTTCGTCGTCGCTTGAACGACGCCGACTTGGCCGCGATCGGCTCATCGCCTGCTCTGCCGACGCAGACCCAAGCCGCCGACCGCGCCGCCCTCTTGCACGAACTTCTCAACTAAGGACGTCGTCATGCCGTCACGCTCTTCCTTTCTCTTCATCGCGATTGCGCTGCTCAGCGCGGTCGGCGAAGTCTTCGCAGCCGACGAGGCGCAGATCGTGCCGCTTGCGATCACGCCGGCGACGGAACCGGTGCCGTCGCTTCAGTATCAATTGCTCCCCAAGCATCTCGATCGTCGGCCCGGCAACGCGGCCGTCCGTTACGAACGAGCGGCTCTGCAATATCGTCCCGAAGCCAAGGTCGATACCGACGTTGCAGAATGGCTCGACTTGCCGTTCGCCGAGTTCGCGCAACCGGCTCAACTGAAAAAGATGTCCACCGAGTCGGAGAAGGTCTTTGCCGAACTACGGCGGGCTTCTCAACTCGAAAGCTGCCACTGGGAGCTACCGCTGCGCGAGCAGATGTTCTTCGAAATCTTGCTTCCGGAAGTGCAAGAACTCCGGCGGCTCGCGCGGTACGTCGCGCTCAAAGCCCGTCGCGAGATCGCGACGAAGCGATTCGACGAGGCCGTTGCGACGCTGCAAGTCGGCTACGGACTGGCTCGCCACACGGCCGAGGGTCCGACGCTGATCCACGGCTTGGTCGGCGTCTCCATTACCGGCCTGATGAACTCGGTGCTGTTTGATCTCGCCCAATCGCCCGGCGCACCGAGCTTGTATTGGGCTCTTACGTTTCAACCAAGGCCCCTCATCGATCTTCGTCCCGGCATGGAGGCCGAGATGTCGGGTTTGTTCCTCTCGTTTTCCGAATTGATAAACATCGGCCGTGAAGACTCGGGGACCGTCGATGCCCCCGCCGCCGTGAATCGTCTCATCGATACGCTCACCGGCATGAGCGGCATGATCGAAGGTTCACCTCCCGGCGGTGAGATCATCAAGCTGTCGTCCAAGGTCGCACTCTATGCGATGGCGGCCGTCCGGAAGCTCGAGATGCAAGACTATCTCAAGGCCTGCCGCTGGCCGGCGGCGCGCGTCGACAAGCTGTCCGACGCCGAGTTGCTGCTCGCTTTCACGCGCGTTAAGTATGAGGAGCTGCGCGACCTGCAGTTTCGCCTGCTGTCGTTGCCCTACTGGCAAACCACCGCCGGCTCTGCGGCGGCCAACGAGCGCCTGAGGTCGGCCGGCAAGAAGTTCGAAGAGGTGCTCCCTTTCGCAGCCCTGATTCTCCCCGCCGTCGGCAGCGTCCACCACTCCTCCGCCAAATCGGAACGCCGACTTGACGTCCTCCGCATCGTCGAGGCGTTGCGGCTCTACGCCGGCAAGCACGACGGCGCGCTGCCGCCGTCGCTTGACGCCGTGACCGACGTCCCCGTGCCGCCGCTCGACCTGATCACCGGCAAGCCGTTCGTGTATGCCCTCGCAGGCAAAACGGCCCGCCTGACCCTGCCGGACGAGAACCGCGGCGAGAAGAAGACGCTGGTCTATGAGATCACCGTGCAAGGAAAATGACGAAGGAATCGCCCTTCCTATGCTTCATTCATGCTTCGACATTCGGGCTTCCTGCCGTAAAATCTCGGCATGGAAACTCACTCGCCGCAGATCGATCTGATTCGTCGCATTCATGACACCTCGTGGCGCGCGGTCGTCGCCGTCACCGGCGGCGGCGGTCGGGCGATCGGCGATTTGCTGGCCGTCCCCGGGGCGTCGCGGACGGTGCTCGAAGCAATCGTGCCGTACTCGTCGGCGGCGCTCATCGACTTTCTCGACGGCACGCCCGAACAGTTCTGCGCGTCGCGGACGGCGCGGCTCCTGGCGATGACCGCCTATCGACGGGCCGTCAAGCTTCGTCTCCGCCAACAACAACTCGGCGACCGACAATCTGGCAACGGCGACGCGACGTGGCCGGTCGTCGGCATCGGCTGCACCGCGAGTTTGGCAAGCGACCGACCGAAGCTCGGTCCGCATCGGGTCCATCTCGCGGCCCAAACAGCGACGTCGACGCGCTCATGGTCGTTGGAGTTGCAAAAGGGTGTTCGTTCGCGCGATCAAGAAGAAGCGCTCGTCGCCGCGTTGCTCCTCGATCTGCTCGCCGACGTCGCCGAGTTGGGCGATCGTCCGCTGCCGCCGACGCTCACGGGCGAAACGGTCGTCCGCCGCCGGACCGACGCTCCGCAAGCATGGTGCGACTTGCTCGCCGGCGAGTGCGCTCGCACCGACGAACGTCCGCACTACGAACCGACGCACGAGCCGCCGCGGGCCGTCCTGCCCGGCGCGTTCAACCCGCTGCACGACGGGCATCGCCGGATGGCGGCCCTGGCGGCCGACCGACTCGGCGTGCCGGTCGACTTTGAGCTTTCGATCGAGAACGTCGAGAAGCCGCCGCTCGATTTCGAAGAGATGGAAGCCCGGGCCGATCAGTTCCGCCCCGGCGTGCGACTCTGGTTCACCCGCGCGCCGCGGATGAAGCAGAAGGCGGCGCTCTTTCCCGGCGCGACGATCGTCTGCGGGATCGATACGATCCTGCGCGTCGCCGATCCGCAATTCGCGTCCGGTAGCGAAGCCGAGCGCGATCGCGACTTGGCCGAGATCGCAGGGCACGGCTGCCGGTTTCTCGTCTTCGGTCGACAAACCCCGCGCGGCTTCGAGACGCTCGAGTCGGTGACGATCCCCGACGCGCTACGGCGACTCTGCACCGGCGTGCCGGAAGAACACTTTCGCGCCGACGTTAGTTCAACGGACGTGCGGAGAATGCTAAACGATAATTGATAAATGATGAGTGGAGAAGAATGTCTCCCTCGCATTTATCATTCATCATTTAGCATTTATCATTTTGTCCAGCTTCTCGCGTACGCCTGGAATCACCTTCGCGGCGTTCTCGTGATAGACCTTCCGCAGCACGTCGTCGGGGAGGCCGATACCGTAGATGTTCCACAGTCCCTGCGGCGGGAACGGGGCTTCCGAGTAGCGGAAGTACTCGTCGTTCGTTTCGAAGAATCGCCAGTGGGGATACAACCGCTCGGCCGACCGCGGACCGTCGGTGCCGAACAGCACGCGGTCGGCGTACTTCATGATGAATTTTCGTGATGTGTGCGGCTGGCGACCGAGTTCGGCGATCCGCGCCGCGGTCTCGGCGTAGAGGTTCGGATATTTGTCGAGCGCCGCCGACACCGACGCCAAATCCTCGGCATTGTTCGCGACGTGCGCCCCGATGAAGATCGTCTTCGCGTGCCGTGCGACGATGTTGTGGAACTGCTCCAGCACCGCTTCGCGCTTCGGAAACTTCTCGCCGTAAAAGCTCCACTCGGGGCGGCGGTGTAGTTCTTCCCAACGTTCGTTCTGTGCATCGATCGGCGTGAAGAACGCGGCCGGATCGCCGCTGTGAATGAGCACCGGCAGGCCGAGCTCGCCGCAGGCCTGCCAAATCGGATCCCAGCGCGGGTCGTCGACCTTGAGGAACGAACCGTCGGCGTCGCGATAGCCGAGTCCGAGTTGTTTGAAGACCTTGAGCCCGCACGCGCCGTGCTGCTTCGCTTCGGCCAACTGCATGGCGACGCGCCGACCAAAATCGGGGCGCAAGCAGTCCCAGGTCGCCGGGTCGTCGGCCTTGCCGTCCCCTTGCCAGTCGACATTGGCAAAAATCACCCAGCGGTCGGCATACTTGGCGTTCAAGAACGCCGCATGTTCGATGAACTTCGCACCGACGCCGCCGTCGAGACTGACACACATCGCGATGTTCTGCGCATCCATAATCCGGACGAAGTCGTCGAGCAGTTGCGGGTCTTCGTGCATTTTCACCCGCGGATGGACGTGGACGTCGACGACCGGATACTTGGCCCGTTTGAGCAGGTGCTGTTCGACGCGGAGCATCGACTGCGGCCGAAACTGATCGAGGGCCAAGTCGCGACCGTCGCGGCCGTCGAGCGGCGCGGCACCCGGTGCTGCGACCGGGGCCGGCGACACTGCGGCCGGCTCTTGGGCCTGCGCCGCGCCGATCGCTCCGACTGCGACGGCGAGCAAAATCGAAACGATCGGAGAACGACAAGTTGGCGGCGAACCGAACATGAAGCACCTCGTAGTAAAGAAGTGAGGCCCATTGTAATCGGACGCCGCGCGGCGTGCCGCCCCCATCCGGCGCGGCCGCACAATCCGCACGGTCGGCTCGTTCGGTCGTTTTCGCGACCGCTTGTAGCGAACGTGAGCAACCCGCGCGACATGCCGAATCGTGCGCTTCGCACGGACCTAGGGCGGCCGACGAATCGGGTACACGCCTCGCAGCAGCCGGTCGATGAACTCCCTGGTCCGCGAAATCTTTTCCCCGCAGGAGTCCGTGCATGTCGCTCGATAAATTCGTCTTCCGGGTCGTCACCCGCGGCACCGACGGCGAGATCAAGACGAAAGAATACGTCCGCGTCGACTCGATCGAGAAGATGCACACGCAAGTCGGCATCGACGATTGCAGCACCGACCTCAACCTCCGCGGCCTGCCGGTCTTCTCGGGCTTGATCGGCCCGATTCCCGACGGCAAGGGGTTCGTCCGCTACGAATCGCCCGAGGTGTTCGAAACGCTGACCAAAGAATGGACCAACACGAAGGTGCCGCGCCGCCGTCGCCGTACCGCGAAGCCCGATAGCCTGACCATGCCCGCCGTCGAATTAACCGACGACGTCACGATCTAGTTCGCCGCCCGTCCGTCGCAGGTCTCTCTCCGAAGCAGCCCCGGGAATGCCTTCCCGGGGCTGCTTTTATTGAGCCGCGCGGGGCTCGTGTCTCCGCGCTTTACTTTGTTTGGCTCCCTCTCCCCTTGCGGGAGAGGGTTGGGGTGAGGGGTGTGAAGCGGTTCCGTCCTCTGCAGCGGTTCCGCCGGTGTTCTCTCAGCCACTGTTACGCCGGCGATGCGTGCGGTATAAACGAATGAACTTTCTTCGTGCCGGTTGACGTTCCACGTCGCACTATGATCCACGCCGAACTGCTCGCCATTCTTCGTTGTCCGGAAAATCATTCGCCGCTGCGCGAAATCGACGCCGCCGTCGTGGCGAAGCTCAACGCCGCCGCCGCCGGCAAGCAACTCCGCAATCGAGGCGGCGAACTCGTCACGCAGATTCTCGACGGCGGTCTGATCCGCAGCGACGATGCTTGGGTCTATCCGATCGTCGACGGCATTCCGATCATGCTCGTCGACGAAGCGATTGCGACCGCGCAACTGGCGCCGGTCGGGAGCGTTTGAACATGGCAACCAAGACGATCTTCCAAAAGATTATCGACCGCGAGATCCCGGCCGACATCATCTACGAAGACGACCGCGCGCTCGCCTTTCGCGACGTCAGCCCGCAAGCGCCCGTGCATGTGCTGGTCATTCCGAAGCAGCCGATCCGCTCGTGGGCCGACATCGCCGACGCCGACGCCGGCTTGATGAGCCATCTCACGCTCGTTATTCGCGATCTGGCGAAGAAGCTTGAACTCGCCGACGGCTATCGCGTCGTCTGCAACTGCGGCCCCGACGGCGGTCAGTCGGTCGACCACCTGCACTTTCATCTGCTCGGCGGACGCACGATGCGCTGGCCGCCGGGTTAAGCGCCGCACGATTCCGCTTTCTAGCGAAAGATCGTCGGCCACCAACGTCGTGATGCTTCCGTCGTCACGGGGGCCGTCCCGCTCGGTGTCGGACGTGGCACCGGCTTCGTCGCCAACGTCGGGTCGACGATCGGCGCGGGAGCATAGCTCATCAAGAACCGCGGCCAATAGCCTTCGAGCAGTCGCACGCATTCGCCGAAGTCGCCGCGCTGCAATCGATACTCCGCCAGCGAGATCGCCTTGGTCAACTCCAAGCGTTCCGTGTTCGTGAATTCCAAATCGTTCAGCCGGACGTCGTCGATCAACACGTCGCCGGCCCCGGCAAGTTCGAAACGCACGCGCAGATCGGCGAGTCCTTGCGTCGGCAGGTCTTGCAGCGGGAAAACAAACTGCCGCCACTCGGGCCCCAACTCCGGCGCGCCCGGCGTGCCGCCGCCGACGGCCGCGTAACGATAGTATTCTCGCCCGCTCAATCGACCGGCAAAGGCCAAGCGGAGCGAGGGTTGCGCAGCACCCGGCGATTTCAACCAGACCGAGAGCGAGAGTCGGCCCGAGCTCGGAATCTTGATCGGCGTCGACGCGAGCCGGACGTCCCCTTGCCGCGACGCGAACCGCAGCGACTGTCGTCCTTCGTGGGCATCGTTGCTAATGACCGACGCCAACGCGCCGTCGAGTCGTTCCCAACCCGGCGCAGGATCGACCGACGTCGCTTGCGCTTCGAACCCGGCATTGACGAGCGACGCGGCCGCCGGCGAGCGCTGCAAGCCGGCGCTGCGGGCCCACAACTGCTTGATCCGCTGTTCCAACTGCGCCGCGACCTCCGGCGGAGTCGTCCCTCGCGGGTTCTTGATCGTCAGATCGCCGCGCGAGAATCCGCAAGCGACGACGTCGTACGGTTGCAACTCCGCCCGCCATTGCTTGAGCTTGACGTTCAAGCCCGCCGATTGTCTCGAGGCCTCGTCT
>CAMCTH010000172.1 GCA_945877965.1 Planctomicrobium piriforme
AGATAACCAGATCTTCGTGCAACACGGGCGACATGCCCGGTCCCCACTTGAAGACATAGAACGGCACCGGCAGCGAGTGCTTCCAGGCGTCGGCGCCGGTGGCGGCATCGACCGTGAGCATGCCGAGCGTGCTGAAGTAGAAGTAGACGCGATCGGCGTCGGCGGCCGGGGTCGTGCTGGCGTGGCTGTTCGTGTGATGGATTTCTGGGAGTTGGCCGGTCGGCCAATCGCGCTGCCACAACTTCTTGCCGGTCGCCGCATCGAAGGCAAAGAGGCTGATCGTCTCGGGGCCCGTCATGCCGGGAACAAAGACTCGACCGGCCGCCACGACCGCACCGCCGACGCCGTCGCCCAACTCAGCCGACCATTGCACGTTCTCCGTGGCGGAGAACGTCGCGGGGAGCGGGTACTTGCCATGGGAAAGTCCGTTGCAATTCGGTCCGCGGAACTGCGGCCAATCTTCGCCGCGCGCGACGCCGGTGACGAAGAGGACTGCGAACAGGACCGACAAGGTGCCGCGATGCATCGACATTGAAAACTCTCCCTGCACTCCGGCTGCGAATGAAACGATTCATTCAAGATAACACTTCGCCAGGTATATTGCCGAACAGGATTGCGACGATGATCGGAAAATATTCGTGAATTGATGTGGCGCAACGCCGACGAAGCACGGTTTTATATTATCGGCGCGAGCTAGGCTGCTTTCCTCCGGGCAGACGACGAGGCTACAATCGGGGTCCCCGCCTCGGTTGTTTTTCTGCGAGCAACTCCTGCCATGAAGACTCGTCTCGCCTTGTGTTACCGTTTCGTCGCGCTGCTGACGCTCTCCGCATTGCTCCCTTCGCTTCCGGCACAGGCCGCTGAGCCGGCGAAGGCTGCGACTTCGACCGCGCCGCGTCACGAGTTCACGACGATGGTCGCGCATTGGTCGGACTACGGCAAAGACGACTATCTGCCGTTCATCGCCGACGCTCGGCCCGAGGTCGCGCAGTTCGGTTTCTACGGCGCGCATTTTTGGAGTCTCGTCCATACGCCGCAATTCGGCGGCTACCCGGCGCACTTTCCGGTGCAAGGGATCAAGGAGTGCAGCGATTGGTTTGCCGCCAAGAATAAAGAACTGCACAAGCTCGACGTCAAAGTGATCGGACACATGAACGTGAAGTTCCTGGTCGGCGATATCGACGGGCCCGAAGGTCCGCGCGGCTTCTTCAAGTTCTATCGCGATCTGTGGGACGAAAAACTGCTCGGCCCCAAACCGACGGCCGACCCGACGACGCTGCTCGAGCGCGACAAAGACGGCAACCTGCCGACGCGCGGCAAATATGACATCGGCAAAATGAACGAGTACTGGGCCTGCCTCAACAACCCCGACTGGCGCAAAGTGCTGAAGGCCTGGGTGAAGTACGGCATCAGCCAAGGGGTCGACGGTTTCATCGCCAACTATTTCTATCGCCACGATTGCCATTGCCAACATTGCGTTAGCGGCTTCAAACAACACTTGCGCGAACGATACGCCGCCGACCAACTGCAAAAGCAGTTCGCGATCGCCGATTTGGATAAACACACGTTCGACGAGATCGTCGGCTGGCATAAACCGGAAGAATCGACCCCGCTGCGACGCGAGATGCTCCGCTTTTCGCAGATGTCGAACAAGCGGGCATTCGACGAGGTGTTTCTCGAGTACGGCCGTTCGATCAAGCCCGACCTGATGGCAGCTCAGTGGAACCACCTCAGCTACTTCTCGCAAATCAGCGGCGACGAACGGTGCATGTTGCCCGCCGATGTTTGGGGGAAGGGCGAAGACTATCTCTGGTACAGCGGCGGCGCGAGCGGTTGCTACACCGACCTGGAGAACCACTATCTGGGCGAAGGAACGTTGCAGGCGCGTTACATTCGCGGCACGTTTGAAGACAAGCCGTTCACGCTCGGCAAGTACGAACACACCCGGTTCCGCGTGACGATCGCCGAGTTGGCGGCCAACGGCGGTTCGCCGATGGGTTTCTATGCCCGGCACAGCGACCCCGATGCCCGCGATGTGTTCGTCCGCTATTACCGCTTCATTCGCGAGTTGGACGAGGTCTATCGGGGCAATCGTTCGCATGCGGAAGTCTGCCTGCTCTTCCCGCGCTCGCATGTGCAGCAGAATGCCGACGTCGCGGCCGTCGCCAAGTTCAAGCAACTCGGCGAGAAGCTGCTCGATGAGCACGTGCTATTCGACGTGCGGCCCGACGATCTGCCGCCGCCGGCCGAAGGGGCCTACTCAGTCGTGATCGATCCGACGAAGGTCGAGTTGGAACAACTATCGAGCATCATCCCCGCGAAGCGCACCGTCACGACGGCGCCGTGGACCGTGCGTCTGTCGGCCAGTCGTCCGGCCGGCGACGACAAAGAGATCGACCTCCACTTGGTCAACTACAACCGGGCCGAGCCGGGCGGCACGAAGAACGCCGGGAAAGGGGCGCTTGATGAGAAGCCGATTATGGCGCCGCAGGTGCCGATCAACTTCATCGCCCCGCCGGGCATGACGTTCACTGAAGCCCGCATCTATTCGCCCGAATGGAAAGAACCGAAGGTCGTGGCGGTGCGACAACAAAAAGATATCGTCCGCGTGACGGTACCGCCGTTCTGGGTCTACGCCGTCGTCCGCTTGAAGTAATTTGCCGCATCTCGATTCTCACCAACACTCGCACCCTCACTCCCTCGCATAACGATGAATTATTCGCTCCGTCTCCTGGCTTGCTTCGCCCTCGCATTGTCCTTCTGCAACGCGTCCTTCACCGACGTTCGCGCCGCTGAGCCGGTTCGGATCGGTCTGCTGGGAATGGACAACTACCAGGGGATCGCTTACACGCATCTGTTCAACAATCCGGCGGCCGAAGGCGATTTGGCCGGCGTGTACGTGACGGCCGCGTACCAAGTGATCAGCGACTATCCGGAAAGTGCCGTACTGTCGGCACGATGGTGGGATCAAGCCAAGACGTACTATCAAAAGCCTCGCAAGCCGGGCGACGTCGTGCCGCCGGCCATTGAAGAAGTCAAATCGCTCGACGAACTCTTTGCGAAGTGCGACTGCGTGATCCTGGCCGGCCTCGATGGTCGCCAACATCTGGAACAAGCCACCGCCGCTCTCAAGGCGAAGAAGCCGGTCTTCATCGTTCGGCCCTGCGCGTCGTCACTCGAAGACGTTGCCAAAATTTTCGCCGTCGCCAAAGAGACCGGCACTCCGTGCTGGAGCAGCTCGCAACATCGCTTCGTTCCCGGCTTCTCCGGCATGCGGAATCATCCCGAGGTGGGCAACGTTCTGGGGGTCGACATCTATGGCGGCTACGACCTGAAGCACGCCGACTCCGACTCCTTGATCCTGCCGCTGCACAGCATCGAGGCGCTGTACGCGATGATCGGCTCGGCCGGGGTCGAGACGGTCGCCTGCACCGAAACGCCGTCGACCGTCACCGCCACCCTGTTCTGGAAAGACGGCCGGATCGGCACCTACCGCGGAATTCGCGAGGGGAAAGTGAAGTACAGCGCCACCGTCTTCGGCGACGCCGGTGTGAGCACTTCCGGGGTTTACGGCCACGGCGTCCCGGTGAAGGGCATCGTCCCAACTAATGACAAGTACATGGGTTACGAAGGAATCGCCTGCGAGATCGCGAAGGCCTTCAAGACGGGCAAAGTGCCGGTCCAACCGGAAGAAACCCTCGAGATCTTCGCGGTTTGCGAGGCCATGAAGCGTAGCGCGGCTCAAAATGGGGCCAAAATCCCGGTTGCAAGCATCCTCGAAGCCGTCCGCAAGTAGATGCACTGCGGCGTCCGATCTTTACAATAGAAACCCTAAGCAGCATAATGAGTTGAAGGTTTTCGGACCGCCGGAAACCTTCGCCCGCCCCGCCTGATATCCCTCCTGGCAATGAAGAGTGAATTCATGTTGTCGGTCTGCTCACCTCTTTGGGCACGCACGATAGCGATTCCCCTCGGGCTCGCACTGGCGATGCTGTCGGTTCTGTCCGACGCGAACGTTTGCAGCGCGGCGGCTTTCCAAGTCACGCCGGCCAACGCCGTGCTCGATGATCCGGAAGCGACGCTGCAACTGCTGGTCGACGGCAAGTCGGCCGACGGTCGCGGCATCGACCTGACCCGCGCCGCCAAGTATCGCAGTGAAGACCCGACGATTGCCGTCGTCGATGAACTCGGACTCGTGCAACCGCTCCGCGACGGCAAGACGAGCATCGTCGTCGACCACGCTGGCGCGACGCACAAGGTGCCGGTCGAAGTCCACGGCGTTGATAAACCACATCCGATTTCGTTCCCGCGCGATATCGTCCCGATCCTGACCAAGACTGCCTGCAACATGGGGGGCTGTCACGGCAAGGCCGAGGGACAAAACGGTTTCAAACTCAGCGTCTTCGGATTCGACACCCGCGCCGATCATGCGGCCCTCGTCTATGAAGGACGCGGCCGACGCATTTCGCTTTCGGCTCCCGAGCAAAGCTTGCTACTGCGCAAGGCCGTGGCGACCGAACCGCACGGCGGCGGGCAGCGCATGGAAGTCGGCAGCCTCCGCTATCGCCGTCTGGTCCGCTGGGTCTCGGAAGGGGCCGGCTTTGTCGTCGACAACGCACCGCAGATCGTGCGAATCGAAGTCGAGCCGACGGAACAAATCTTGCTCGCCAAAGAGAATCGTCAACTCCGTGTATGGGCAGTCGACGAGGCTGGCATCCGTCATTGCGTGACGACCGAAGCCGAGTACGAATCAAACGCTTCGATCATCGCCGGAGTCGACGGCCGCGGCTTTGTGCAAGCCGGCAACGTCCCGGGCGAAGCGGCCGTTTTGGCTCGTTATCTCGGTCATGTGACGGTCTGCCGCGTCACCATTCCGCGCCCCGACGTGAAATTCACGCGCCCGCCGGAAGTGAACTTCATCGACAAGCTCGCCTGGGACAAACTGCAACGCCTCGGCATCGAACCGAGCGGCATGTGCGACGATGCGACCTTCGCCCGTCGCGCTTATCTCGACGTCATCGGCACGTTGCCGACCGCCGCCGAGGCGCGTGCTTTCCTCGCCGACAAAGCTGCCGACAAGCGAGCCAAGCTCGTCGACACGCTGCTCGCGCGCCCCGAGTACGCCGATTACTGGACGATGCGGTTCAGCGACTTGCTGCGGGTCGATCAAACCAAAATCACGCCGGCTGGCGCGGTCGCGTTCACCCGTTGGTTGCGGAAGCAATTCACGGCCAATCAACCGTACGACGCGATGGTCCGCGAGATTCTGACCGCCAAAGGCAACGTCAAAGCGGTAGGGCCTGCCGCGTACTTCAAGGCGGTCGACACGCCGGAGTTGATGGCTCGCTACATCAGCCAAGCGTTCCTCGGTGTGCGGATTGAATGTGCGCAGTGTCACCATCATCCGGCCGACCGTTGGGGCCAAGAAGACTACTTCGCCATGGCCGCGATCTTCGGCGGCGTGACGAAGAAGAAACTCGCCGACGGCGGCGAAGCGATCGTTCCCGGACTCGCGAAGGACGTGAAGCATCCGCGCTCGGGCGAAACGATCGCCGCGAAGCCGCTCGGGGCCGAAGCCGTCGAGTTCAAGCCGTACGAAGATCGTCGCGTCTACTTGGCTCAATGGATGACCGCGAAGGAGAACCCCTTCTTCGCCACGATGATTGCGAATCGCCTCTGGTCGCATTACTTCGGTCGCGGCTTGGTCGAACAGATCGACGACCTGCGGCTGACGAATCCCGCGACGAACGAACCGCTGCTCAAGGCCTTGGCCGAGCATATGCGGAGCGTGAATTACGACATGAAGGCGTTCACCCGCACCATGCTCAACTCGCGGCTCTATCAACTTTCGTCGGACACGACGCCGTCGAACATCGACGACGCCCAGAACTTCTCGCACTTCACCTACAAGACGATGCCCGCCGAAGTGCTGCTCGACGCGATCGCGCAAGCCACCGGGGTGCCGGAATCGTTCGAAGGGTGGCCCGCCGGTTATCGCGCGATTCAAATCTGGGACAACCGACTGCCGTCGTACTTCTTCCGCATCTTCGGCCGGCCGATTCGCGTCAGCGTCTGCGAGTGCGAACGGAGCAATGAGCCGAGCATCGCGCAAGCGTTGCACCTGATGAACTCGCCGGAGATCGCCGAGAAGATCCAAGCCCCGATGGGCCGCGTCGCCAAGGCGGCCGCCGAAACCAAGTCGACGGAACAGTTGGTCGACGACCTGTTCTTCAGCACGCTCTCGCGCCCGCCGCGCGACGAAGAACGGACCGCCGTCCTCGCCACGTTCGCCGACGGAGCCGATCGCCGCCGCGCCGCCGAGGACCTCCTCTGGGCGCTCGTGAACAGCAAAGAGTTTTTGTACAACCACTAACCCGTGACCTGTAGGGAACGCCCTCCGCGGCGTTCCGCAACTTCCCGGAAACAACGACATGCACAAGAAATACTGCGATCGCGTTTCGCGTCGCGATGCGTTGCGAGTCGGCTCGGTCGGCATGATCAGCGGCCTGACGTTGCCGCGTCTGCTCGAACTCGAAGCGACCGCCGCCACCGGTAAAACGGCCAAGGCGAAGTCGGTAATCTTCTTGTTCCTCGAAGGGGGACCGAGCACGATCGACATGTGGGACCTCAAGCCCGAGGGCCCCGCCGAGATTCGCGGTCCGTACAACCCGATCAGCACGAACGTGCCGGGGACGTTCATCGGCGAGCATATGCCGTTGTGCGCCCAGATGGCCGACAAGTACACGATCCTCCGCTCGCACAGCCACAAGGACAACGGCCACAGCACCGGTTATCACTACATGATGACCGGCTACCGCGCGTCGTTTGCCGACGGCCAAGGGGGCGGCGCTCCGGTCAATCACCTGTTCCCATCGCTCGGCTCGATCGTGTCGCGCGAGCTCGGGCCGCGCGGTAACATCCCGTGCTACATCAACCTGCCTGATCCGATGGAAGCGGGTGGCCCCGGTTTCTACGGTCCGGAGCATGCACCGTTCGTGCTTGAGACCGATCCGGCCCAGCCCGACTTCGAAGTTCGCGATCTCCGCTTCGCCCCGGGCGTCGACGGCACGCGGCTCGACAACCGCCGCAAGATCCTCGGCCAGATCGACAAGCTCGCCGCCACGCCGCCGACGACTCGTCCCGGCGTGATGAGCACGTATTACGAAAAGGCGTATCAGATGATCACCGCGCCCGACGCGCGGAAGGCGTTCGACATCGCCGCTGAAAGCGACAAGGTCCGCGAACGTTACGGCTACACGTCGCTCGGTCAGTGCGCATTGCTCGCTCGCCGTTTGGTCGAAGCCGGCTCGCGATTCATCGGCATCGACAACGGCTCGTGGGACACGCACTTCTCGCAGTTCCCGAGTCTGAAAGAAGACCTCATGCCGTCAGCCGACAAAGCCTTCAGCGCCTTGGTCACCGACCTCGAAGAGCGCGGCCTGCTCGACAGCACGCTCGTCATCATGATGGGCGAAATGGGCCGCACGCCGCAGATCAACAATCGCGCAGGTCGCGATCACTGGTCGATGACGCAGAGCGTGATTTGGGCCGGCGGCGGCGTGAAGCCGGGCCAGACCATCGGTGCGACGGACAATCGCTGCATGTACCCAACGACCGAACCGTACGGCGTCGAAGACGTGCTCGTCACGATCTTCCGCCAAATGGGAATCGACACGTCGAAGACGTATTATACGCCGCTCGGTCGGCCGGTGCCGATCGTCAACGGCGGCCGCGTCATCCCGGGCCTGATGGCGTAACCAAAAACTGTCGGGACGGCCGTCGGCCGGTTCATCATGCATGCTGCTTTGCTCGTGCTCGCGCTGCTCGCTCAACCCAAGCCGAGCGAGAACGTTCGCCCGCAAATCGGGTACGTCTATCCGACCGGCGGTCAGGCCGGCTCAACGATCGATGTGATGATTGGCGGCTACGATTGGACGCCGGACGTCAAGCTGTTCGTCCGCAACGAGCGCGTTAAGATCGAGATAACCGGTCCGGCCGGCGAAATCATCATGACGCCGCCGCCGTTCTGGTTCGGCCCGAAGGCCGGCCAGTTGCAACCGCCGCTGCCGCGCGAGATCCCGGCCCGCATCACATTACCGGCCGATCTGCCGCCCGGTCCGATCCACTTTCAGGCTTACAACGCCAACGGCGCGTCGGAAGTCGGCACGTTTGAAGTGGGCAAGACGCTCGAAGTCATCGAGCCCGAAAAGAATCGCAGCCCGATCGATCTGCCGAGCCTGCCGATCGTCGCTTCCGGACGACTCGCGAGGATCACGGAAATTGATCAATACAAGTTCACGGCGACCGCGGCGGGACTCGTCACCTGCAAACTCGATGACCGCATCGGCCAGGCGTTCGCCGGCGTGCTGACGATCCGCGACGCTCAAGGAGTCGTGATCGCCGACGGTGCCGACACGACCGGCCGCGGCGTCGCCGTGACGTTCTCGGCCAA
>CAMCTH010000173.1 GCA_945877965.1 Planctomicrobium piriforme
AGCCGGTTCGTCGAACGACTGTTAACGGTGATCGAGACCTGTCGCCGACAGGACCGCAACGTATTCGACTGGCTGACCCAAGCCGTGCAAGCCAAGCTCCGCAAGGATACTGCTCCGTCCCTGCTCGCCACAGTGTGAACGGTTACCAAGCGCAGAAGCTCGTTGACGAACAACAGTGCAGCGGAGTCACGGGCCGCGTGGATTATGAAATCAACATCGTTCGTCGCGGTCCGGTGAATAGGGGCGTTTCGTCCCATCAACTCAGACGTTTCTTGGCCTACTGAAAAACGACCGATTTTGACACGCGATGATCGCCGCGTCCGACATCGCCATACCTTTTGAGACAGGCGCCAGAGCGTGTCGCATTCTCATCCGTTAAATGAGAATGCCGAGGTTGGTTCGTGGTCTTGGCCAACTCGCCTGATTGGCGGTGCCGAGAAAAAAGGCTATGTGGCGGCCCTCGCAAATATCGGCCGCACGTTATGAAGGAAATCTCCGACTCTCTTCAATAGCCACATGGATTATGACTGTACCAAGGAGAGCGATAACGCTATCGGCGGCCAAAGAATCCGCCTAGAATCGGCGAGGTAATCAAGACCGCCATGATCGGTCATTCTCTCGGCCGCGACAGAGGCTTCCGATATTCGGGTGATCATCGTCTTAACACCAAGGATGTTCCAATGCGTCGTTTGATGATTGCCGCCGCGATTACGACTCTGCTCACGACAGCGTCTCTGCATGCGGCCGACAAGCCGGTCAAAGTCTTCATCCTCGCTGGGCAATCGAACATGGAGGGCAAGGCCCGTAATGCACTGCTTGATTACCAAGCCACTGGCGCGAAAACCAAGGACCTCTTCGCCCATCTGCGCAAGGACGACAAGTGGGTCGTCCGCGATGACGTGTTCATCAAGTTTCTCTATCGTAAAGGACCACTCACCGTCGGCTATGGGTCCCCTGGCTGCACCGGGGTGGAACTGGAATTCGGAACCGTGATGGGAGACCACTTCGATCAACCGGTCCTTTTGATCAAGGCCGCGTGGGGTGGGCACTCGCTCTACAAACTCTTCCGTTCGCCTTCGGCAGGACTTCCTGAAGCGATGCTCCAGAAGGAACTCGACGAGGCTCAGAAGCGTGTCAAACGAGACAACGAGAAGAACAAGAAGGACGCACCGCTGCCAACGCTGGAGGAAATCAAGAAAGATTACGGCTCCTCGTATCGCAACATGATGGCGGAAGTGAGGGACGTGCAGGAAAACTACGCCAAGCTGTTTCCTGAACTGGAAGGGAAGACGTTGGAACTGGCGGGATTCGTCTGGTTTCAGGGATTCAATGACATCTTCGGCGCTCAGGACGAATACGCGTCGAACATGCAGCACTTCATCAAGGACGTTCGCAAGGATCTCGGCACACCCCATTTGCCGTTTGTGATTGGCGCGCTGGGCCAGAACGGATCGAAGCCGGCAACCGGCGGGATGCTCACGGTCCGCGAGGCCCAACTATCGATGAATGAAGTACCGGAGTTCAAAGGCAACCTCAAGGCGTTCCCCGTCGACGTGTTGGTCGACAAGGCCGCCGAGGCTATGTTCCCGAATTGGCAGAAAGAACCGGAATGGGTTCACACCGGCAGCGATCGTCCCTACCACTACTACGGCAGCGCGATCTGGTTCAATCGCATCGGCAAAGCGATGGGCGACGCGATGCTCGAACTCCTGAAGAATCCTAAGTAGACGAGAAACCCGATGAATCGCAGAGAGTTTTTCCAATTCGGAGGACTTGCCCTTGGGGCAATCTCTCCCTTGGGGCTGTCGCTGTCCGAAGTGCTGGCGCGCGAATCCTCCAGTGGCGGGAAGAAGCCGATCAATGTGATCTTCATGTTCCTACAAGGTGGTGCGAGTCACCACGACATGTACGACATGAAGCCCGACATGCCCGACGAGATTCGTGGGAAGTATCAGTCGGCGTCGACCAATCTTCCTGGAATGCAGTTGAGCGACCAATTGCCCAAGCTCAGCCGCTGCGCCGACAAGTTCTCGCTGATTCGCTCCATGCACTCGTACAGTTCCGAGCATGGCCAAGGCGATGTCCACATAATGTGTGGCAGTCCCGAGGACAAGAACGTTCAAGCGCCGGGTATTGGCGCGGTGCTCAGTTGGCAGCAAAAGCAGCAGGCCGCCGTGCCGCCGTTCGTGCATTTGGGAAACATGAAGCATCCCGCGCACAGCGCTCCCGGCTACGGCGGATTTCTGGGGCGCACTTACAATCCGTTTCTGATCAACCAAGACGCGGATGCACCGGACTTTGCGGTGAAGGAGTTCGATGGGGCTCCCGACGTGGACGTCAATCGTCTGTCGGGTCGCACTACGCTACTGCGGTCGCTCGATCGCTACCAAGCCGCTCACGAGACGCAGCTTGAGTTTGCAATTTCTCAGGACAAGTTTCGCGAGCAGGCCCTGAACCTGGCGACGTCACGGCAGGCGAAGGAAGCATTCGATCTGTCGCAGGAACCGGACAGGCTTCGCGATGCTTACGGACGCAACCGAGTTGGGCAGGGCATGCTGTTGGCCCGTCGCTTGATCGAGGCCGGCGTGCGATTTGTGACGATCCAGGGCTACGTCGACACCGGAATTTACGCCTGGGATCATCACTGGGGCATCTTTTCGCACCTGGAGCGGCAGTTGCCCATTTACGACAGCAGCTATTCGGCCCTCTTGAACGATCTCGCCGACCGTGGGTTGCTCGACACGACGCTGGTCATTACGGCGGGCGAATTCGGGCGAACGCCGAAACTCAACAACGACAAGAAAGGCCCCGGCCGCGATCACTGGGGACGTTGCTTCAGCCTGACGCTGGGTGGCGGCGGTGTGAAGACCGGTCAGGTGATCGGATCCAGCGACAAGTTCGGAGCCGTCCCCGCGGAACGACCGGTCTCGGTTCCCGACTTCGTCGCGACGGTCTATCACGCATTGGGGCTTGATCCGCACAAAGAATTCGTCGTGCAGGGACGTCCAATGAAAATGCTTCCTCAAGGCGAGGTCGTCAATGAATTGTTCTAGTGGTTCGTCCGCCCCTCGGTAGCCAATCCAACGCTCCATCAACTCATCCGTATTCCAAGACGCTTCAAGAAAGGACCCTTTCTGACACGCACTGGCGCGTGCCGCATTCTCATACCTTTGATGAGAACGGCGAGTTCGCTTTCCGGTTCGGCTGCATCGCGTGATCGGTGGTGCCGAGAAGCCAACGATTACTGGGACGGGGCGGTGAACTGTTATAATCGCAGCTTGGCCGAGCTTGGCTTTGTTCCGGGCTCACGCCAACTTGGAAAGATTGGATCCCACTATGAGAATCGCTTGCCGAAAGTGTTTGTGCATTGCCGTTCTCGCGGCAGTCTGGTTGCAGGCGTGGAACGGCTCGCAGGCGTCGGCCGGCGACAAGACGGCGAAAAGCAGCAATCGCAACCCCGTGCCGGTAGCGGCCGCGATCGACCGGCACATCGAGGCCCGCTTGAGTTTGGCGAAAGTTGCCCCTTCGCCCCAGTCTGATGACGCCGAGTTCCTACGCCGAGCCGCCCTCGACATCACCGGCCGCATCCCGACCGCTGAACGAACTGCGGCCTTTCTCGGCGATCGAAGCCCCGAACGCCGCGCGAAGCTGGTCGATGAGCTCCTGGCTGATCGGTTGTATGGCGAGCATTTCGCCACCGCTTGGTATCACCGAATGATTAAGCCCGATAATGACAACAAACGGCTGATTCTCGGCAATACTTTGCAGGACTGGCTGGCCGACCGCTTCAACAAAAACCAGACCTGGAACCGTCTGGTGACTGACCTGATGACTGCTTCCGGTAAGCGGGATGACAAACCGGAGACGACGTTTTTCCTGGCGTATGTCGTTACGGGGCAGCCGGTCCCGAGCAAGATTACGGCAGCCGCTTCGCGACTGTTCTTGGGAGTGAGGCTGGAGTGCTGCGAGTGTCACAACCATCCGTTTACCAAGCTGCAGCAGACTGAATTTTGGGAATTGGCCGCCTTCTTCACCGCTGCACGCGGCATCGACAGGACAAGCAAAGTCCCCCGAATCTACGATTCCGTTCTGCCGAATCCGCTGAGTAAAAGTGGCGAGAACGATTCCGCACCGGTTGGTTCAATCGTGATTCCGGATAGCAACGGGCAGATCGTGCAGGCGAAGTTCTTAGGGGGCGGGGAGCCGATGTCTTCGCCCCCCGAACAGTTGCGCACTCAACTGGCTGCCTGGTTGACGTCGTCATCTAATCGCTGGTTCTCTCGCGCCGCAGTCAACCGGCTGTGGGCCAACTTCTTCGGACGCGGCATCGTGAATCCGATCGACGATATGCGTCCAGAAAGCGACTCCAGCCATCCGGAGCTGCTGCAACTGCTGGCCGAGGAATTCGCCGCGTCTGGATTCGACCAAAAGCACTTGATTCGCTGTATCTGTCTGAGCCAGACCTATCAACGCAGTAGTCGCGTGTTGCCCGAAAACACGGACAGTGACTTTCTCTACAGCCACATGCCCTTGAAGATGATGACCGCCGATATGCTGTTCGACTCACTAGGTACGGCCCTCGATCACCCCGTTGCCGTGCAGGTGTTTGAGGAGGGACGCATGAAGGCCAGAAAAGGAGCCGACTCTCCCCAAGTACAGTTCCGCAAGTTCTTCCGCGCCGAGGCCGACGACGATGCGGGTGTCGTTGAGGGCTACACGCACGGCGTCCCGCAGGTGCTGCGACTGATGAACGAGGAACTGGTAAACGACACGGCCGCGGTCGTCGCGCGGCTGATGCAGGTGGAGGGCTCGTCGGAACAGATCATCGAGGGACTGTACCTGCGCGTGCTTTCCAGAAAACCGACTCCCGCCGAGATAAAACGCATGACGGCTTACGTCGCCGGCGAGCAGCACGCGACGAAAGCCTATGCCGACCTGATGTGGGTGCTGCTCAATAGCGGCGAATTTGTGTTCAATCATTGAATTAGCGTCGCATCCGAGTTTGCTATTCATGTGAAGCCGCAAGCGGCGATCTGAACCGGAGCACCGATGACCACGTTGCCCTTCCACAATCAAGCTCTGTCGCGGCGTGAACTACTACTGTTATCGGCGGCCGGTGCCTTGAGTGCGCCCGCCTCCGGTTGGTTCGGCCAGTTGGCGGCGCAGGCGGCTGCAAGCGAGGTTAAGCCCAAGAGCTGCATCCTGCTGTTCATGTTTGGCGGTCCGAGCCACATCGACACCTTCGACCCCAAGCCGGAGAATCCGTCGAGTGAGATCAACCCGATCGCCACGAGCGTACCCGGCATTCAGTTCGGTGAGTTTTTGCCGAAGTTGGCCGGGCAAATGAAGGAGCTTGCCGTCTTGCGCGGCATGTCCACTAGTGAAGGGAGCCATGGCCGCGCCCGATACTACATGCATACCGGCTACCGCGAGGGGGTCGGCGGTGTGGTTCATCCCAGCCTGGGAGCCCTCGCCTCTCGCTTTCTGGGCCGGCCTCAAGATGATCTCCCCAATTTCTTCTCGATGGGGGGCCAATCGTTCGGCGCAGGTTACGCCGGTCCGATGCACGCACCCATTGAGATCACCGACCCGACTCGGGGCGTCGAGAACCTACAACCTGTCGACGACAACCTGCCGGGTTTCGACAAGCGCATCGGCTTACTTAACGAGTTGGAGAAAGGGTTCATTGAGCGCGTGCGGTCTCCGATGGCCGCCGCTCACCTAGCCACTTACGAGCGCGCCGCCCGGCTGATGCACTCGCCCAAAGCGAAGGCATTCGACATCGGCCAAGAGCCCGCCGAGGTGCGTGACGCCTACGGTCGTACCAAGTTCGGCGACGGTTGTCTGCTGGCCCGTCGACTGATCGAGCACGGCGTCTCGTTTGTCGAAGTAATCCTAGGCAATTGGGACACGCATCGCGATAACGCCTCCGGCGTCCAAACTCTGTGCAATACCCTTGATCCAGCGATGGCGACGCTACTGAGCGATCTGAAACAGCGCGGCATGTTAGATACGACTTTGGTGATCTGCATGGGCGAGTTCGGCCGCACGCCGTACGTCGGTAAACAAGGCGGCCGCGACCATTACCCAAAAGCCTGGACCAGCGTGCTGGCCGGCGGAGGCATCCAGGGAGGTCAAGTCGTCGGCCGCACCGACAAGAAAGGTGGTGCAGTTGAAGAGGGGCGAGTCAGCGCGGTCGATTTCATGGCCACCGTCTGTAAGGTGTTGGAGATCGACTACAAGCAGGAACTCGTCACCAACACCGGGCGGCCAATCCGCGTCGCGGACAAGGACGAAAAAATTGTGAGTGAGTTGTTTTGAGTCCTATCAAACGACCGTTAAATCGGAACGCGACCTGAGCCGCCAGCCCAGTTGTTTTGGATGTGTTTCCACTCAAACTGATTGATCAGGAGACGCGCAGAGTAGCTCGCCATCGCCCGTCAGGCCGCGGCCACATCCAGGGCAGAAGAGGCGTTGCATCTCAAGTCGAGTGCTTCACACGAGTTGCGCAAGTTCACGCAATTGATTGAAATGCGATTGGTTGTGTCCACGACTACACGAGTTTCAATCAATGCGCGAATCCTCCGACGGCATTTCCCCCGTATCGAGTTTATCGAGCACGTTTTTCCAGATCTCGATCTCTGCGCGGTCGGCAACTACGCTGTTGTTATTAGCGCCGTCGGCTCGTTCGTTTTTCAGTTCGGTCAACAAGAGGTTGGCATCCGGCTTCCGACCGCTATGGCAGCCGACGCAGTGTCGATCGAGAAATGGACGGAGATCGTCCTCCGCCATCGCACCGGCAGGGATCGCAATAGCAAGCAAAACCGTGAGCAATAGACTGTTCAAATACGGCATGGCGTAAAGCCCCTGCGTATTCTCCTCGTGCGATCAAACCAGTTCGCGAACGGCCTCCGGTTCGTCGAGCAGGTACATCGGTCGTCCGAAATGGTCCGGCAGCGTGGTCGACGGATCGATTCCCAGCACATGGTAAATCGTTGCCAGAATATTCTGCGGCGTGTAGGGCGTGCCCGTCGGACGCTCGCCGCGAGCATCGGTCGCGCCGATGACTTGTCCCATATTCAATCCACCGCCGGCGAAGAGGGCGAAGTTGGCATTGCCGTGGTGGTCGCGGCCGGGAGTATTGTTGTAGGTCGCAATCCGCGGCGAACGACCGAATTCACCCCACATGACGACGAGTACGTCGTCGGCTAATCCGCGCTCGTGCAGATCGCTAATCAAGGCTGAGATTCCGCGATCGACTACCGGTGCGATCCGTCTCAGGGTCGTGAAGTTGTTGGCGTGCGTGTCCCATTCGCCGAAGGCTTCGAGCGTGACGACCGGGACGCCCGCTTCCACCAAGCGGCGAGCCATCAGGAATTTGCTGAGGACAAGGTAGTTCGCGTTGTAAGTCGGCAACCCGGCGAAGCCGTACTTCTGCCGCATGTCGTTCGATTCGCGGCTGAGATCGAACGCCTCGCGGGTTTGTGGGGACGACAGGATGTCGAACGCTTGCGCGGCGAACGCATCGGCGCCGGTCACGGCTGCGTGGGCGTCGGCGTGACGGCGGAGCTGGTCGAGCGATTGCAGCAACGCCTTTCGATCGGCGAAACGCTCCAATGTCATTTGCTTCAGGAGGCCGAGGTTCTCCAATCCTTCACCGATCGGGACGAACGGCGCGTGGCCGGGGCCGGCGTACAAGGGAACCTCATTGATCAAATCTCGCCGGAGGCTGACGTACGCCGGCGTGCCGGTCGCGCCGCCGCGCAAGCGGCTGACGACGGAACCGAAGGCCGGTCGCGGATTGCCTTTCGCGCCGGGAACGCGAGGGTTGTACAAAAAGCCGCTCAGCACTTCCTGATCTTGGTTGTGACTGCTGGTGCTCATCTGCAAGTTGCGAACGAGAGCGAACTTGTCGGCGATGCGAGCCTGCTCGGACAGCAGTTCGGATATTTCCAATCCCGGCACGACCGTCTCGATCGGTTTGAACTCGCCGCGGATTTCCGTCGGAGCATCGGGCTTGAGGTCGTACAGATCGATGTGGCTCGGCCCTCCGCCAAGCGTGACCATGATGACGGCCTTGCGCTTCGACTGCGGGATCGTAGCTCCTTGTGCCCGCAAGCGCAGTAGATCGGGAAGGGTTAGGCCGCCCGCCGCCAGCGCGCCGACTTGGAGGAAACTGCGGCGACTGGCGCCGTCACAGAATAGCTGGGAACGCTTTGACCAGAACGTAAGCATTGTTTCTCTCCATCCGACCGACGCGTTGAGAACGCTTGCAATTTCGTTCGATCCACCCTCGCACCGACTTATCGTCAATCAAACACCAAGCTCAGTCAATGTTTTGTCAGTCTCACCCCCAACGGAGCTTCAACAAGAGGAGTCGTTTCCTCGTGGTATCTGGAATGGCTTCGGCAATCGTTAATGATTGAAACGAAACTCC
>CAMCTH010000174.1 GCA_945877965.1 Planctomicrobium piriforme
TCAAACGAAACTCGGCCGACGAAACCAACCCCCACAGCAACGCTTGCAACGACTCTCGCCGCTCGGCCGGCGCATTGGCTTCCGTCAACAATTGGCGAACTTCGCTCGCCTCCTCGGTTGTCGGCCGACGAGAGAGGACACTCAAATACAGTTCCTCGGCCAAAAGATCGAGCTCCTTGAACGCGGCTAACCGCGCGGAAGTCGTGCCGGGCTCGTCCTGCAACAGGGGGAGCAGCTTCGAACTATTACGCAAGTATAACGCCTGGTCGACGATCGGCTGGAAGTCCGCCTCGGCTTGACCCGGTAGTCCTGCGAAAGCAGTGATCAACGTCGCGCTTTGACGTTCCAATGCCTCATTTCCAGTGAGACGCGCTTTCCAAGCCGGCTCCGGCGCTGACTTGGCTTTCGCCGCGTCGAGCTTCGCGTAATGCTGTTCGATCCGTCCGGTGGCTTGCAGCAGCGACCAACGGAGTTGCTCGGCGGTTAGGCCTCGGAGCGGTGCGACGGCAAATGCTTCATCGGGCAACTGTTTGACGCCCGGCGGCAACGTGCTCGCGCGCTGATAAACTTCGCTCAAGACAAGTTCGCGCACGAAGCCTCGCAAATCGTACTTGTGCTCGACGAGCCATTGCTCCAGTTGGGCGAGCAACTCGGGATGCGACGGGGGATTGGCGGCATGATGCAAATCGAGCGGATGCACGAGCCCGCGGCCGAAGTACTGCGCCCAAAGTCGGTTGGCAATGTTGCGAGCGAACCCTATCGTTTCTCGTCGAGGCAACTGTTCCGCCAATTTCAGGCGGCGACTGTAAGTCGGCAGGCTACGCTCTTTCGATCCCGGTTTGACGACGTATTCTTTCCCTTTGATTGGCGCGACGTCGGTCAGCATTTCGCCGCCCGGCAAACGCGGGTTGGTTTCGCCGCTCTTCGCCGTGAAGACCGAGGTGAACGTCGTTTTACCTTCCGCCGTCTCGGCAACCTGAGCGCCGCGCGGCATCACCGGATGCACCTTCGTCCGCTGCAAGAAGGCGTAGAGGCCGTAGTAGTCGGCTTGGCGATAGTCGGCGAACCGCGGGTCGTCGTGACATTGAGCGCATTGCAAGTCGATGCCGAGAAATAATCGACCGACGTCGCGAGTGAGCGAATGGGGAGCGACGTCGCGAACCAGATAGAACTTGACCGCATTGCCGTGCTTGGCGTCGGTGCCGTCGCTGCCCAGAATGTCGCGGACCATTTCGTCCCACGGTTTGTTCGCAGCAAAGGCCTCGGTCAAGTACGCACGCCAGTTCGTCGTCGTCACGTCGTAACTGCCGATGGTCGGAATCCGCCGCTCGATCAGCATCACATCGAAGACCCGCGCCATGTGCAAGGCGTAGTCGGGGCTCGCCAACAACGCATCGATTAACCGCCGACGCTTATCGGGAGCCTGGTGGTCCAGAAAAGCACGAGCTTGCCGAGATGTGGGAATGACGCCGGTCAGATCGAGATAGATTCGCCGCACGAATTCATCGTCGCTGCTCCGCTCGGCAGGAACAATTTTCGACTCATCGAGTCGACGGTCGATCAACGCGTCGATCTGCGCATGCAACGGCGGCTGGGTTTCCGCGCCGGGCGCTCCCAGCGGAATCATGCACCGCAGGCAAAGTAGCCACACAAAAGTGAGTAAGGCTCGAGGCATAAGGCAGATGGAAAACGCGACTGCGGGAGGGAATCTGGCGGGCGGACTCACACGAAACATCCGCTTACTTTGCATGCTACGACGCAAGCGAACGTATCAGCGATCTCCGATGTCTGCATTCTAAGGGGTTAGCCTCTCTTATCGCAATCTTTTAATGAAGCACCTACGTCGACGATATGGCTTCTTTTCCGCGATGCGCGGGACTCCGATTCGATAGGGATATCGAGTGACCCGACGAGCGTGCAACGAATCTCGCTCGGCTTCCCTTGGAAAGATTTGTTTGTGCCGATCGAACACACCCAATCGGGTAGTCATGCGCCTTCAAGAGCATCGCTGAGAATGATGTGGCAATGATTTGAGCACCGGTTTCTTTGCACACGGCTGAATCATTCTCGATGACGGACGATAAAGCTACGCCGCCCCCCGAGACTCTGCGACTCGATCATTTCTTGAAGTTGTCGGCCGAGTCGGCAAGCAGGAATGGTATCGGATTGCATCTCTTGAGATCGTCTATTGTCTGATTGTCGCTTAGGCGTATCGCAACTCGATGCACGATTGCGATAAACTCCGGCGCTCATGATTCACAGGCAGGCTACGGCGAACAATTCTTCCCGTCACCGAGATTCACCAAGCGGCAATTCTATATAAGCGACGAGGCGGGCCTGAGTGGGGTGATAAGAAGCTTGGCGTGCATCGCTGATTGAAATAGGCTGATAGATTGCACTTTTGATCCGGACTGATCGGCGTTGCGGGGATGTGACGATGATGTGGCGTTTACTGGCGGTTATTGCCATCGCTGCGGCGGGTGCGGATCTCGCGCCGGCTGCGGTGCCGGCCGCGTTCGAGGCCGTCGTGGCTCCGTTCTTCCGAACCTACTGCGACCGCTGCCACGACGGCAAAGTTCAAGAAGGGGAATTCCGACTTGATACGCTGAGCAGAGATTTCACCTTGCAAGCCGAGGCCGAGCGCTGGAGCGAGATTCGTTTTCGGCTGAACACGGGCGAGATGCCGCCGAAATCGGAGCCTCAACCGAAGGCGGAGGAGTTGGCGGCGCTCGTCGAATGGATTTCGACTCGGTTGACGGAAGGTGAGGCGGCCCGACTGGCGAAGCGCGGCCCCATCGCTCATTACCGGCTCAGTCGCGAAGAGTACGCTAACACGGTGCAAGACTTGCTCGGCGTGCACTACGATCCGACGGTTCCCGGATCGCTGAATGAAGATCCGCGTTGGCACGGCTTCGAGCGCATCGGCTCCGTGCTGACGCTGTCGCCGTCGCACGTCGAGCGGTATCTGAAGGCGGCCGAAGAAGTCGTCGAATCGGCTTTTCCCGAACAGGCGGCGGCTCCGAAACAATCCCTGTTCGATCCGAACAAAGGAAAAGAGAAGTGGCTGGAGGAGCAGGGCCTGAAGGGGCCGGTGCGAACGCTGCTCTGGCCGAACCGCCGCGTGGGAAACGCGAACGCGTGGAGCGGCGGCATGGTGATCGATAAGCCGGGATCCTATCGCTTACGCATCCGTCTCAGCGGCATGCGCCCCCCCGGCGGCCGACTACCGCACCTCACCATCTGGAATACCCAGTTAAGAACGTCAGTGTACGACGCGGACATTCTCGCAACTGAAGATGAGCCGATCACCCTGGAGTGGACACAGCCTCTTTCCGCAGGCATTTACGCGTTCTGGAACAACCTGCCTGGATTCGATGAGAAGAGCACCGCCTTCAACGGCTTGATCAGCCGGCGAAACAACTTTACGAACTCGCGCGAAGTAGGGCATCTAAATCCGACGGGTTTCAAGCTGTTCGACGACGATCGTCAGGCGATTTATCCCTTATTGATCCTGGATACGGTGGAATGGGAAGGCCCGCTCGTGAGTGAGGAGGTGCGAAACAAGCGCGCAGGAGCATGGCCGCGGAGCGTGGCGGTTTCGCTGCCGCTACCGCAGCCGAAGGGAAAAGGCACGCCGATTGAGCCGCCGCCGGTCCCGCCGCTCGACCTGAAGGAAACCCGAGCGTCGCTGCATCGCTTTGCGTTACACGCCTGGCGTCGCCCGGCGACCGACTCCGAGATCGATCGCTACGTGAAAGTGTTGGAAAGCGAAGTCGCCCGAGGCGAGTCGTCCGCCGTTGCGTACCGAGCGGCGCTTGTCGGCATTCTCACTTCGAAAAACTTCTTCTACCTGGAAGAAGGCTCAGCCGACGAACGTCGGGAGCAAGTGAACGACTGGGAACTCGCGTCGCGATTGTCGTATTTGCTCTGGGGTTCGATGCCGGACGACACGCTCCTGGCCGTCGCAGCCGCCGGCAATCTTCACGATCCCGCGGTGATCCGCGGCCAACTCGCGCGGATGCTCGCAGACGAAAAGATCGCCCGCTTTATCGACTCGTTTCCACAGCAATGGCTCCAACTGCATCGCGTCGGCACGTTCGCGCCCGACCCGCTGCTTTATCCCGCTTACGATGCGTGGCTCGAACGGAGTATGGTGCTGGAGACGAAAGCCTATTTCGAAACGGTACTGCGCGAGAACCGATCGTTGCGAGAATTCTTGATCTCGGACTGGACGATGTTGAACGCGCGGTTAGCACCACACTACGGCTTGCCGATACCCGAAGGGCAAGGCTTCCAAAAAGTAAAACTCCGCCCCGATGATCATCGCGGCGGCTTGCTGACGCAGGCGTCGATCCTGTCGCTGTCGTCCGACGGTACGCGGCATCGGCCGGTACATCGCGGCGTCTGGGTATCGGAAGCGATCTTCGGCCGCACGCCGCCGCCCCCGCCGCCGAACGTCGAACCGCTTGAACCGACGCCAGTCAACGAACCAAAGGCGACGATCCGCCAACAACTCGAAGGCCATGCGACGCACACCGTGTGCGCTTCCTGTCATCGCACGATCGACCCGCTCGGCTTCGCTTTCGACCACTTCGACGCCGTCGGGGCGTGGCGAACGGAGGAGCAGGTGAACGGCGGCAAAGGAGCGAACCCGCCGGTCAACGCCGCAGGCGTGTTACCCGACGGTCGGCCGTTCTCCGGCTCGGACGAATTTAAGGTCCTGCTCGCGGCCGACCTCGATCGCTTCGCCGAGGCATTCGTCGGCCAACTGGCTACGTTCGCCCTGCGTCGCGTCATGACCGTGGACGATGCCCCGCAGATCAAGGCGATCGCCGCCGCAGCCAAGGCCGACGGTTATCCCCTGCGAGCCGTGCTCGAAAACTTCGTAACTTCCCAACTATTCCTGCAGCGATGATGAAACGCCGTCTATGAATTTTCTTTCCCTCGCTCTCGTCCTTGCCCTCGGTGCCGATCCGCGGCTCGACTACGTGCCGAAACTCGGCGAGTTCCCGCCGGCGGGCGTCGGCATGTATCACGCGGGCGAGCTCGTCGAAATCGACGCCATCAACCGTCGCGGCGCTCTCCGCATCGTCGGCAATCTCGATTTGGAAAAGTACCATTCTTCCGAGTCTCAACCGTTCGTCTTGCTGCCGTATGCAATGGTTCGTTACCGCGGCGCGCCGGCCGAATTGCGCGACATTCCGATCGGCACGGTGCTCCATGCCTACTGCGTCTACCCGGTGGGGTATTCGAAGACACAGAAGCAGCCGCGACTCGGGCTTTACGTCGAACCGCAAGACCACGCCATCACGCTCGAAGACAGCTTCAGCTTCTACGAGCGCCGCGGGCAGGCGTGGAAGATCGAGTCGATCGAGCCGGGAAAACTGAACGTCATTTCAACCGGCCCTGCCGAAGGAGACGGTCCCCTCGGCAAACAGATGTTCAACTTCGACGTCAGCACGCGCGTCTGGAAGGGCAAGCAGATCGGCACCGCCGCCGATCTCGCGCCGGGACAAATCGTGAAGTTCAACTTCACCTGGGCTGCCGATTGGGGGCTGGGCCGAATGCACGCGACGGACGTTTGGGTCGACGAAGAGAGTCGATCTACCGCCGCGGAACTGCAGCGTCAGGTCCATATCCGGTACCTGCGCTACCATTGGCTTCCCGGTTGGATCGATCAAGTCGAGGACCAGGGGGGCGGCAAGGGGATCGTCACCGTGACCCTCTTCGACAACGGCGATGCTTCGCTCTACGAGCAGGTGAAGTCGTCGAGTAAGATTACCATTGCCGCGTCCGACCCCACCCTCCGCACTTGGTTGCATGCCTACGACTCCAAGAGCGGGCCGCTCCTCGAAGTGAAAACGATCCCCCAACCGCCGTTCGGGCATTCCGGATTAACGATCCGAGTACCGATTACCGAACTTCTCGAAGGGTTCCGTCCCGGTCGCATCGTTCGCATTCGCCCCGACGGTTTCCCCGCCGTTAAACTACCGCCCGAAGAACGCATCCGAAGTTAACGCGAAGTCGAGCCCGACTCCGTTCGCAGCCAATCTTGTTTCCGCAGGAGGTTTCTTTTCATGTCTTCGACCCGTTCACAAAGCTGGCTGCTCAACCGCCGTCACATGCTCCGGGGACTCGGCGTGTCGCTGGCCCTGCCGTTGCTCGATTGCATGGTGCCGCTCGCCGGTGCCGCCGAGGCGAAACCGCGCGTCAAGCGCAGCGCCTTCTTCTACCTGCCCAACGGCGTGAACACGCTGGACTACCAGATCACCAAGGCCGGCAAGGACTACGACTTCTCGAAGTCGCTCGCCCCGCTCGCCAAACATCGGGCCGACATCACGCCCATCAGCGGCCTGCATCATCCGCATGCCGTCGGCCAACACCATAGCTGCATCGACATCTGGCTCACCGGCGCCAAGATCGGGCCCTCGGAGCGGAACACCATCTCCGCAGATCAGCTTATGGCCCAGACGACCGCCCCGCACACGCGATTCTCTTCGATCGAGTTGTCCACCGAAGGAGGCGGCATCGGCGTGAACGTCGACGGCGTTCGTCTACCTCCGCAAAAGAACCCGTCCGTCATTTTCCGCGAACTCTTCGAAGAATCGCCCGGCGGCGCAACGAAACAGCGAAGCGATTTCGAGCGTCGGGCGGGTATCCTCGACGCCGTTCTCGACGAGGCCAAATCGCTCGGCGACAAACTCGGCCACGCCGACCGCGGGCGACTCGATCAGTATCTCACTTCCGTCCGCGAAGTCGAGATTCGCACTCAGCGCGCCAACGCCTGGCTCGACACGCCCCGCCCGGTGATCGATTCTGCGGACAAAATGAAGCTCGATCGCAACGTGTCGCTGGACGAGTTCGGCGAATACCTGCGCACGATGTACGACCTGATCGTGTTGGCCTTCCGAACGGACCAATCCCGCGTCGCCACCTTCTGCACCGGTTACGAAACCAACGGTCCTCCGATCCCCGAGCTTGGGATCCGCGTCGCTCGGCACGGTCTCTCGCATCACAACGGTAATGCGCAGATGATGCGCGACCTCACTGCCAGCGATACCTTCAACATTCAGCAATTTGCGTATTTCCTCGACCGCCTTGCCGAAGTCCAGGATGCCGACGGTCCCCTGCTCGACAGTACCATGTGCCTTTACGGTAGCGGCATGGCCTACGGTCACGGACACGGCAACGCCAACCTGCCGATCGTGTTCGCCGGAGGTAAAGGCCTCGGCATTCGGCATGGTCGACACATCGACTTCAACGCCCTCGGCAAACCGGAAGGTTACGCCTACCAACTCGACCAACCCGGCAAGCATTACGCCATCTGCAATCGACCGGTGAATTCCAACGCGCGGCTCAGCAACCTGCTGCTCACAATGGTGCACAAAATGGATGTGAAAGCCGAACAGTTTGGCGACAGTACCGGCGAGTTGTCCGAAATCGTCTAGGGTTCCGGAAGGCGAACGGCGGTCTGTTGGGCGACTAACGATCTCGTCGAGAGCAGGGAAGTGTCGCGGCACTGGGTCACGTCTTCAGTACCGTGCTATGAGTTCTCAGTCGCGCAAGTCTACGTAGAGGTGAGGCAGAGCTCTTGCACTCAGATCTACCACGCCCGTAGATGCGATGTGCTGACTGTCGGCCTGACAGTCGTCGCTGCCGACGCATCGCGCGCAGCGCGCTAGAATTGCTCGGCGGCAAGCCTACCACACCGAAACAAACGGCCTGGCCGCCGAGCAACCGGATCGGGTTGCTCACACGGCCGCGGCTTGGCAGAAGTCCGCGAAGATCGGTAAATTGAATGTTCCAGATTCGCCGTAGTCGGTAAGATCCCACGCTATCAACGGCCATCATTCCTGCGAAGTAAGTCCATGCGATTTCTGCTCTGCTTGTCTTTGCTGCTGACTCTGCCGACCGCGTCAAACGCCGCCGAAGTTCCCGCGCATATTGCCCGCGGTCATCTATTGGCGGCGTTCTGCGCAGCCGCTCCGGCGAAGAAGCTCGAACGAGTCACCGCCGTTTACCGTGAGATTATTCCTGTCGCAGCGCCGTCGAGCAGCTATACCACGGTCGCATTCAAGGGCGGCTATGTAGGACTGGCTGGCAACAAAAACGGTACCGGTGGCGACACGATCAACTTTTCGATCTGGGGTGACGACGCGGCGGAGCTGAAGCCTGCCGACGAGAAATATGGCGCGATCAAGACGCGTCAATTCACCCACGAAGGCACCGGCTGGGCGGGACGGCTGGCCTATCCTTGGAAGGTAGGAACGCGCTACCAAGTCTACGTGCATGTGATACATGAGAACGACCAAACTATTTTTAGCGCCTGGTTCGGCTCGGTGGAAAAACAGGAGTGGCTGCTCGCCGGTCGGACTCGCAAGTCGGGCACGCATTATCTCGGCCACGCGGGCGGATTCCTGGAACATGCAGGCACCA
>CAMCTH010000175.1 GCA_945877965.1 Planctomicrobium piriforme
GACCGGATTCGCTCGGTCGGCGTCGACACCTGGGGCGTCGACTTCGCGTTGCTGGGGCGCGACGACGTGCTGCTCGGCAATCCGGTCTCCTATCGCGATCGCCGGAGCGACGGCCAGATGGACCGCGCGATCGCGCAGCTCGGTCGCGAGGCGATCTTCGCGCACACCGGCCTGCAGTTCATGTCGATCAACACGCTCTATCAGTTCATGGCGTTGCGCGCCCAGAACTCGCCCTGGCTCGAAGGGGCGAAAACGTTCTTGATGATCCCCGACCTGTTCCACTGGCTCTTGAGCGGTGCGAAGGTCAACGAGGTGACGAACGCCACGACGACGCAATTCTTCAATCCGGTCCGCCGCAACTGGTCGACCGAACTGCTGCAGCAACTCGACCTGCCGACGAACTTGTTTGCGACGCTCGCCGAGCCGGGGACGAATCTCGGCAAGTTGCGCGCGAGCGTCGTTGCGGAGACGGGCTTGAGCGGCGTCGACGTCGTGTTGCCCGGTACCCACGATACGGCCAGCGCCGTGCTCGCCGTTCCCGCCGAGAGTAAGCCCGGCGCGCGGCCCGACTGGTGCTACATCTCCAGCGGCACTTGGTCGTTGATCGGCGTCGAGACGCCGGCCCCGGTCATGTCGCCGCTTTGCTTGGAGCAAACGTTTACGAACGAAGGAGGCGTCGGCGGCACCGTGCGTCTGTTGAAGAACATCACGGGCTTGTGGCTGATTCAAGAGTGTCGCCGCATTTGGGCACAGTCGAGTCCAACGGCGGCCGAAGGGGATTTTGGCTGGGAGATTCTGACGCGCCAAGCCGTGGCCGCCGCGCCGTTGCGTTCGTTTATCGATCCCGACGATGCGAGTTTCACGGCGCCGGCGAACATGCCCGAGGCGATCCAAGCGTTTTGCCGCCGCACGAACCAGCCGGTGCCAGAATCGCCGGGCGAAATCGTCCGGACGGCGATCGAGAGTTTGGCGCTCAAGTATCGGACAATGTTGGAACGGTTGGAGACGCTCGTCGGCGGGCGGCTCGAAACGATTCATATCGTCGGCGGCGGGACGCAGAACAAGCAACTCTGCCAAGCGGCGGCCGACGCCTGCGTACGGCGCGTCGTCGCCGGTCCGGTCGAAGCGACGGCGATCGGCAACGTGCTGATGCAAGCGATCGCCGCCGGTGCGATCGGCGACGTCGCTCAAGCTCGCCGCATCGTCGGCGGGAGCTTTCCCGTCGAAGAATATCAACCGCGCGACGCCGCGGCCTGGGAAGAAGCGTACTCGCGATTCGCGAAGTTGCTGTAACGCCGCGATCAGGTCGACAGTCGCATCAACAATTGTTGCAGCACTTCCACGTCGCTTGGGTATTTCGACATTAGAGCCGGACGCAACGGCAACGGCACATCATCCATGCGGTAGGCCGTCCCCGGCGTTTGCAGGCCGTAAATCGCCGTGCGAAACGCGATGTCGGCACTCGGCATTGTCGTCGGACGAAAGTCGATCGATACTGTCGGAATCGATTTTAAATGCGCGAGCGCCGCGGCGCTGAGATGCTCGCTCGGATCGACGGCGACGAGCAGGGCCGCATCGACTTCGCGTCGTTCGAGCGCCCCTTCGGCCGCGTACTCGCCGGGGTTGAATCGGGGATAACCCTCGGCCAAGTTCACAGCGAACGGGAACCCGGTCTGCCAAGTCATGACGTTCTCGGCCCCGGCATCGTTGCCGCGACCGCGGAGCGAGCGGGCCGTGAACCGCGTGTGGGCGTTGAGATCGCGCGTCAGGGCCGAGAGCGCCTCGGCGTTCAGGTAACCGCCGCGGGTCGCCGTCAGTCCGTGTCCGTACATCAGCACGCCGAAGTTGGCTCGCTGCATCCGCGTGAGCAGATCTTGCCACGCGGCGAGCGACACGCCGGTCGCCGTCTCGACTTGCTGCGCATCGAGTGCGAGGCCTTGTGCCAGCGCACGCACGGTCCAGAGCGCTTCGAAATCGCGGCCCGGTTTGATCTGCAGAAAGCAATCGGCCGCCGCGGAGCTGGCCGTCGGTTGTACGTCGATGACGACGACGTGACGATCCGTCCGACCGCCGGGCAAAAACTGCCCCGCGGGAGTGAGATACTTTTCGAACAATCGCGGATGCGTTTCGACCGGGTTCGCGCCCCAGAAGACGATCAAATCGCCCCGATTGCGAACCTCACCGAGCGTGCAGGTCACTTCGCCGACACCGTGGAACGTCACGCCGCTCGGGCCGTGAGCATCGCCGGTCGGCAGATCGAGCAGCGCGCCGATCTTGTCGGCCACGGCCACGGCAGCCCGCTGACCGTCGGTCGTCGTCTCGCCGAGACCGTACACGAGTGGGTATTTTGCGGCGCGTAGAATCTGCGCGGCGCGATCGAGGGCGACGTCGATTTCCACCGGCTTACCGTCGACGGTCGCCGTCGGACCGGGCAGGTCGGTCTCTTGCAGCAACCACGTTTGTCCCACGGCGCAGGCTCGCTCCGCCTCGACGATTCTCCCGCCGGCGACGTGCAGCGCGACGTCGTCGCACAGGCATCCGCAGCCGGTGCAGGTCGCGTCTTCGATGATCGTTGCGTTGCTCTTCGTCATCACGTCCGCACGCCTTTACGCCCCAAGTTGGGCCAAAACGTACGGGCCTTTAGGAATGACGGCGACGCGGGCGTCGGGCCCGTACTCGGCCAGCGACTCGGCCAAGGCGATCTCGACCGTCGGCGCGCTTTCGACGAACAGGCCGTCGAGCGTTTCCTTCGGCAGGCCGTGCGTGACGACTTTGATCTTTGCCTTCCGGCACGCCTTGGCCATCTCTTCGAGTTGCCATTGGTCCATGACGAAATAATCGGTCGAGAGGATTCGCTCGACGAAGGCCTGCGGCGAGGCGTTCTCTTTGAACAAACGTTGGAACTCGGGACTGCCGATCCCCTCGCTCATGCTCGCGGCGACGATGATCGTCCCCCCTTGTTTGACGATCGATAGCGCGCCGTTCATCGCTTTAACCGACTGATAGAACGTCGTGTCGAGCGGGTATCCGGCGCTACTGGTGATGACGACGTCGACCTCTTGCGGACATTTGTCGACGACGACGCCCCGGACGAACTCGACCCCTTCCTCAAACGCGGCGACCATGTCTCCGGCGACGAACTTGAGCGGCCGGCGCTTGGCGTCGATCACCACGTTGACGATGAAGTCGCAACCGGCGCGGCGCGCGATCCAGGTGTTCTCTTCGTGCACAGGGTTGCCGAGGAGGATGCCGTTATCGGCGTTCGGGTGTTCGAGGAACTTCGGGCCGTGCCAGATTTTGACGGTTTCCAAAGCCGCGATCCCCGGGCAGATCAGCTTGCGTCCGCCCGAGAAACCGGCCATGAAATGGGGCTCGATCAAGCCGGTGGCGATCTTGAGATCGGCCTCGACGTAACGCCGGTCGATCCAAATCGGCACGCCGCGCGGACTGTCGCCGAGGTAGACGTGATCGTCGAGCTGCTTGCCGAAATGGTTTTCGCAACGATACGTCTCGGCGATCCGGCGGCCGACGAGTTCGACCATCTCTTCGCCTTCGTTCGGGCGATGCAAACCGGTCGCGACGAGGATCGTGATTTGGTCGCGCGGGATGCCCGACGCTTCGAGCGTGCGCAACACGGGCGTCAGGATCAACTCGTTGGGGACGGGGCGCGTGACGTCGCAGATCAGAATGCACGCGCTCTTGCGACCCTTCGCCAGTTCGGCGAGCGGCGGCGTGCCGAGCGGCGCGGCGAGCAGGCGATCCAAGTCGGCAACAGGCTCGGTCAGCGGCGTCGCGTCCTTGTACGACAATGTGCGTACGATCCGTTCGTCGGGCACCTCGATTTCGAGCCCGGTCTTGCCGTACTCTAATTTCACGCGCATGGCGGGTTTCCGGGCCGGCGATGGGAGACATGAGACCGGAGGCGAGTGGATACGAACACGCGACCCGACGTAATGACGTCGGGCCGCGTTCGATTGTACTCCAACCAGAAGATCGAATCGCTTGGGTGCGACGACTACTTCTTGGCGGCGGGTTTAGCGGCCGGCTTGGCAGCGGCGGCGGCAGCAGGCTTGGCGGCGGCACCCTTGGCACCGGCGGCGGGCTTCGCGGCAGCGCCCTTGGCCGGAGCGGCGGCTTCGTCCCCTTCTTCCTTCTTCTTCTTTTTCTTCTTCAGCGAGAGGTTCGGCACGCGGACCTTCGGCAGACCGTACGGCCGCGAGATCCCTTCGGCGAACTTCTCGTCTTCCTTCAGCTTCATGATCCGCTCGACGCGGGTCATCACGCTGCGAACCCTGTTGCTTCCGGCGCGAATGCGCAAACTCTTGTCCATCGTCATGGCAAACATCTCCCGATAAATCGAATCCGAGACCGCGGCGGCCTCGGGTGAGGTTCCGGCGTTTTTAGGAATCAAGCATTCTAGGGTCGAACCGCCGGGGCTTCAAGTCGACCTGAGCGGGTCGGGCAGGGGCAAAAAGTAGCCGGAAAACAGAGGAAACGCCGGGCTCCCGACCGTAGATTGCAGCCGATGCCGCGGGGGAGATGCCAGGGCCGCCGACGGCGGACGACGCTCTGTGCCGCGGTTCACCCCCGGTGGGAACCGGCTCAACTTACTTGAGGAAGTCCTGAGATGCCCCGTAAATCGATCTCTCCGACAGGCAACGAGGCGGCGATTCGGCGCGGGGCCGGCAGGTCGCGGGTCGGCCTACGACTGAGCGCGGTGCTGCTCGCGTGGTTGACGACCTTCCATCTCGTTGCCGCTGCGGAGCGACCGAACATCATCCTGATCGTGGCGGACGACTTGGGATACGGCGATCTCGGGTGCTACGGCGGCACGAAGGCGCGCACGCCGCACCTCGATCAATTGGCGCGCGAGGGTTTGCGGCTCACCGATTTTCATGCGAACGGCTCTTCATGTTCGCCGACGCGGGCCGCACTACTAACCGGACGCTATCAACAGCGGTCGGGCGTGGATTCGGCGCTGAGCGAAAAGAGTCCGGGGTTGCGGGCCGGCGAACGGACGATGGCGACCTACTTGAAAGCGGCGGGCTACGCGACCGGCGTGTTTGGCAAGTGGCACCTTGGTTCGCGTCCCGACAGTCCGGCGCTGCCGAATCGCCAGGGCTTTGACGAGTTCCGCGGCGCACGACACGGCGGGGTCGATTACACGTCACACGTCGATCGCTACGGCCGGCGCGATTGGTGGCACAACGAAGAGCCGAGCGACGAGGAAGGCTACGCGACCGAGTTGTCGACGAAGCACGCGGTCGATTTCATCGAGCGGCATCGGAGCGAGCCGTTCTTTTTGTACCTGCCGCACTTGGCGATCCACTTTCCGTGGATGACGGCCGAGGATGCGGCCTATCGCAAGCCCGGCGGCGATTACGACAACGCGACGAAAGTGGGGCCGCACAAACCGGCGGAGATCGGGGAAGTGATGCGGAAGATGATCGAGAGTCTCGACGACGGCGTCGGCCGCGTCGTCGAAACGTTGCGCAAGCTCGGTCTCGAGAAGAACACGTCGATCATCTTCACGTCCGACAACGGCGGTTATGTTCGCTACTCCGGCTTCTTCGACATCTCCTCGAACGGGGTGCTGAAAGGACAGAAGATCGGCTTGCATGAAGGGGGACATCGAGTGCCGTGCATCGCGTGGTGGCCGGGGCGAATTGCCGCAGGGACCGAGAGCGATGCGCTGACGATGACGATGGACCTGCTACCGACGTTTCTCGATTTGGTCGACGTCGCTCCTCCGCCGAGCGGCGACCCGTGGGCGTTCGACGGAGTGAGTTTGAAACCGTTGCTGTTGCGCAACGAACCGGTGGCGGCGCGGACGTTATTCTGGCGGGCGGCCGCCGATTTTAAGGCGGTGCGGAGCGGGCCTTGGAAGCTGGTGATCGAGCATGGCGCCGCACCGCGGCTCTACCGCCTGGATCGCGATCTGCCCGAGAAACACGACCTAGCTAGAAGCGACCCGCAACAAGTGCAAGAGTTGCTCGCCAAGCTGGCGGATTGGGAACGGCAGTTCGAGAAACCGTAGTGCGGGCAACAAGCTGCGACGACCTCGCCTGCGGCGTTACATCCCGCAGTAGTCGACGATGTGCGCGATCTCGCTTTTGAGATCGCGGCGGCTGACGATGCGGTCGATGAAGCCGTGTTCCTTGAGGAACTCGCTGGTTTGAAAACCTTTCGGCAACTCGATCCGTAGCGTCGCCTGAATGGTGCGCGGGCCGGCGAAGCCGATCAGGGCTTTCGGTTCTGCAATGACGAAGTCGCCGAGCGACGCGAAGCTGGCGGCCACGCCCCCCATCGTCGGGTTCGTGAGGACCGAGATGAAGAGTCCGCCTTCTTGGTCGTAGCGCGCCAGCGCGGCCGAGACCTTTGCCATTTGCATGAGCGACAGAATCCCTTCGTGCATGCGAGCCCCGCCGCCGGAGCCGCTGACGATGATCAGCGGCAGCTTGTCGGCCGTGGCCCGCTCGACGAGCCGGGCCAGTTTCTCGCCGACGACCGAGCCCATGCTTCCCATGATGAACGCGCTGTCGGTCACTCCCAGGGCGACGCGGCGGGCGCGGATCATGCCGGTGCCGGTCAGTGCGGCGTCGCGCAGGCCGGTCCGTTTTTGTTCGGCCTTCAAGCGATCGACGTACGGCTTGCTGTCGTTGAAGCGAAGCGGGTCGGTCGGCTCTAGGTCGGCGTCGAGTTCTTCGAACGTGCCGTCGTCGAGCAGTTGGCGAATGCGTTCGCGGGCCGACACGGCCCAGTGATAGTCGCACTCCGGGCAGACGCCCAGCATCTGTTCCGACTGCTTGCGGAAGATCGTTTGCTTGCAGCCGGGACAGCGACGCCACAGCCCCTCGGGCACGCCGCGCTTCACTCGCGTCTTGGCGGCGGGAGCGCCGGTCAGCGGCGCGTCGGCGGGCGGGGCTACGGGTTCGTCTTTGGTCGACATAATGGTGCGTCTCGTCGGCTCAGCGGGTTATCGACCGGCGTGGGTCGCGGCGGCGGCAATGTCGGCGGCGACGGCCGGGGCGGAGACCTTTGCGTTCAGCCCGCCGGTCGTCAGCTTCGAGCCATTCGTTACGTTCTTCGTCGTATCGGTGGGGCGAACGGCGGTGCCGGCGACCAACTCGATCACCGACCAGCGGCCGTGTTCGCAGTTGGCCCGCCACAGGTCGCCGAGTTCCTCTTGTCCTAAAAAGTCGCGGATGACGCTGGCCAGCGGTTCGGGGACCACCAAGCCGATGACGCCGTCCTTGTGTTTCTTTAACACCTTCGTCAGCACGGCGGCGACGCGGGTGCGGGCATGGTCGATCGTTTCACCCTCGGGCGGGCAAAGCGTCTCGGGTTGTTCCTGCCATTGGCGGTAGACCGTCGGCTGCTTTTGCCGCACTTCTTCGATCAGCATCCCCTGCCACAGACCATGATCGAGATTTTGCAGATTGTCCAGCTTTTTGACCTTCACCTGGAGCAGTTTGCCCAGGGAATCGGCCGATTGTCGGGCCCATTCGCAGGTCGAGGTATAGAGGACTTCGATCCCGAGGTCTTGCAGTTCGCGGCCGACGCGTTCGACCTCGGCTTGCCCTTCGGCACAAAGCGGCAGATCGAGATCACCGTGGATTCGACCTTGCAGTTCGAAGTCGGTGGCACCGGGCAGAATCAGAACCAGTTGCGACATATAAGTTGACTAAGGGTGTCCGTCCGACGCGCAAGGGCGCAACGGAACGAAGAACGTAACAGGGACCCGCAGGCACCGGCCCGCGAGCGGCAGAGAGATTTGATGCGAAGCGGGTCACGTCGTCGACGTCCCGCCATGATCATGTGCCAACAGCCCTTGTGGGGACCGCTCGCCTAAAAGGTCGAAAGAGACCGATCCGCTCGCGGGCCGACTCGACGGAAGCACATGCTTACTACGACGACCGACCGCACGACGGAGGTCCTATTTTAGCAAGGCGCGGTCGCGGCGTCAGTATGGAGTCGTTTCGTCATGTAAGTTGCTTGTTGAATTGGCTTTGCGGCAATTTTACGTCCATAAAGGCGTGATTTCGCCGTATTCCGCCGTTTAGGAAACCTTGGCGAGCACTCGGTCTGTCCTATTGATCGTCTTAAACCACTATCAGGTATGTGGTTGTGACGATCCGCCATGGCGGGAAAGCAGCGGCGATTTGCTCGCATTAGCGGCGGCGGGCGGTCATAATCGGCCGGCCTCGTCACGGTTTCTTTGTCCCGCAGGTCGCGAGATCACTATGCAACGTCGCTCTTTGTTGGCCGCCGCTTCCGCCCTTGCCGCGAGTTCCGCGTTGGGCCAGACCTTGGCGAATCCGACGGTCGCGGCCGAGGCGACGAAGCGGACCCGCGTCGCCGTCATCGGGCACACCGGTCGCGGCAACTACGGGCATGGGCTCGATACCGTATGGCTCAAGGTCCCC
>CAMCTH010000176.1 GCA_945877965.1 Planctomicrobium piriforme
TCAGAGGTTTTTCCGAGCCGCGCACGTCAGTAAGCGGTTCTGTTTGCGGATCGCTTTAAGCAGAAGCGCCGGGCAAGCCCGACGGCTAAACGGACCCCTCATCCGCCTGCTGCGCAGGCACCTTCTCCCTCAAGGGGAGAGGGGCACACGGCGGCATTACGAGCGCGGGATTCGCTTTTCTTGCTCGGTGATTTTTTCGAGGCGGCGCGCGTGGCGGCCTCCTTCGAACGGCGTCGCGATCCAGATCTCGACCATGCGCGCAATCAGCTTCTCGCCCAACAGATCGGCCGACAGACAGAGCACGTTCAAGTCGTTGTGGCGGCGGCTCATCTCGGCCGTCAGGTCGTCGTGGCACGGCGCGGCGCGGACGCCGGGGAACTTGTTGGCAGAGATCGCCATGCCGATGCCGGTGCCGCAGATCAAGATGCCGCGCTCGACTTCGCCGCTGCCGATCCGCTCCGCCACGGCCGCCGCCACGTCGGGATAGTCGATCGACGGGCAATCCTCAGCTCCGGCGTCGATCACCTCGTGCGACCACGATCGCAACAGTTCCAGCAGTCGATGCCGAACTTCGGTCCCACGATGATCGCTTCCGACGGCAATACGCATGGCAGTCAACCTTTCCACACAAGAAATCCAATTCCGACGACAACCTCTGCCCGTCGCGAACTATTCCGGCAACGCATCGAGCCAACGATCGAGTTCGTTGCCGATCTGCTCGGCGCAACGACGATACGCTTCGAGCGGCCCGCCGATCGGATCGGCGATGTCGCCCCCCGATTCGCAGAGCAGCTTCACACGTCCCGCCGCCTCGGGCCATTCAGCGAGAATGGCGTGGCGATGCGACCGCGTCATGGCAATCAACAAATCGGCGTTGCGGACGAGCGTGTCGGTCAACGGCTGGCTTTCGTGATTACGGAGTTCGCACTTCTGATCGTTCATCACCTGCACTGCTTCGCCGGTGGCGCGGCCTCCCATCATCGCGGCAATGCCGGCCGACATGACGACGAAGCCGCGGTCTTCCAACTCCGTCGGGGCGCAGCCCAGTCGGGCTGCCAGTCGCGAACGGAACATCGCCTCGGCCATCGGGCTGCGGCAGGTGTTGCCGGTGCAGACGAACAGCACGATCACGCCGGCCATCCGTTTGAGCGTTTGGGCCGACACGACTCCCGGGCGGAGAATTTCGTAGCTCTTTTCATGCACGCGAACGGCGCTAGCCGGTTGACCGAAGCGGCTGCGGCCGTCGTCGAGCACCAGCGACACGGCATCGTTATGGTGCGTGACGACCTGATCGGCCGTGATGGCAAAAATGCCGTCGCCCCGATTCGCACCGGCCATCACGACCGGGCCGGCCGACAGACGGAGCACCGCTTGGACAAGTTCGTGAGCGGGAACGCGGAGCCCGACGATATCGCCCGGGGCGACCGCCGCTTGCGTGGCGGGACTAAGTTGCCGCAGCAAACCGTCGGGATGCCGATCGTCGACGACGAGCGTTACCGGCCCGGGCCAGCAACGTCGCGCCAGGCGTTGGCCGAGCGGCCCGAGATTCGGGGTGTAGTCGATCGCTTCGTCGGCGCTTTTGACGGCGAGCGTCAGAGGCATGTCGGCCGCATAGCCCGACATTTCGCGAACTTGCGCGACGGCCTTCGGGTTAAGTCCCCCGGCGGCCAAGACATAGACCGTCTCCGTCGGAAAGGCGACGACCTTGCCTTCGGCCAGAGCCTGCACGGCAATATGCACCACGTCGCGCGTATCGTCGGCGTGGCGCAGGTCGATCACACGAGGCGGCATGGCAACTCTTAAAGTCAGAAACGGAAAACACTTAAGTATAGGAGTGCGGCCCGCGCCCGGTCAACCGCCGCAATCGCAGGCTCTGCGATGACGGGCGAGATTACCGACCATCCCCACTCGCCGACGGTTCGCGCGTTGCGGCAGCATGGTATCGTGAGGGTCGTCGACCCCTCTCGCTTGGCTCGCGATCACTTCGTGAATTCTCTGCTGCCGTTCGAATTCGACCGTCCGGCGTACCTCTGGCTTGCGGCCGCCTTGCCATTCTTTTGGTGGTGGGGACGCACGGCCCTGACCGGCTTGGGGCGGGTGCGCGGCATCGTGGCGGCGGGCTTGCGAACGGCGGTTTGGCTGCTGATCGTCGCCGCTTGCGCCGAAATGCAATGGGTGCGGACCGACGATCGCCTTTCGGTGATGTTCTTGCTCGACCGTTCGCTCAGCGTTCCCGAACCGCAACGTCGGGCGATGATTGACTATGTGAACCGTGCCTCGACCGCGCGGCCGAACGACGACGCCGTCGGCGCAATCGCCTTCGGGCGCGAGGCTCAGGTCGAGTTCCCGCCGAATCGCGAAGACCTCCGCCTGCCGCCGTCGTTGGAGACGGTCGTCGATCCGCAATACAGCAACCTCGCCGAGGCGCTGCGGTTGGCTGAGGCGTCGTTCCCCGCCGATGCAGCCAAGCGGATCGTGCTACTCAGCGACGGCAATCAGAATTTGGGGAACGTCTACGAAGCGGCTCGCCAAGCGACCGATCGCGGCATCGGGCTCGACGTCGTGCCGATCACCTATCGCGTGCCGAGCGACATTCGGGTCGAAAAGGTCACGCTGCCCGCCGTCGCACGCCGCGGCGAACCGTTCGATGTGCAAGTGTTGCTCGACCATGCGATCGAAGTCGACGCCGCCGACGGCGCGAAGCCCGACGCGACGCTCGTCGAACGATCGGTCCCCGGCACGTTGGAACTGCTCCGTCGTCGCGGCGAAGAGACGACCGTGCTCAGCCGCGAGCGGATCGAACTGCCGGTCGGCAAGCGACCGTTCACGTTGCGACAGACGCTCAACGAACCCGACTTCTATGTGTACGAAGCGCGCTTCACGCCCGACGATCCCCGGGCCGATGCGCAGGTGCAGAACAATCGAGCCGTGAACTTCACGCAGCTCGAAGGGTCGGGCCGGGTGCTGCTGATCGAAAACGCCGATCAACCGGGTCGCCACGGACCGCTCATCGCCGCGTTGCGAAAGTTGAAGCTGACCGTCACGGTGATGCCGAGCAACCGGCTCTTCGCGACGCCCGAGGAATTGATCCCGTACGACGTCGTCGTGCTGGCTGATGTGCCGCGGTCCGGTAGCGACGGGCTCAACGACGTGACGTCGTTCACCGACGAACAGATTCGCTTGCTCACGTCGAACGTACGTGAGATGGGTTGCGGACTCGTCGTCTTGGGAGGACCGAATTCGCTGGGGGCCGGCGGTTGGGCAGGCACGCCGTTGGAAGAGGCGTTGCCCGTCGACTTGCAGATTCGCAACGTCGAGGTCGTGCCGAACGGCGCCCTCTTGCTAGTGCTCGATCGCTCGGGCTCGATGAGCGGCGAGAAGTTGGAGATGTGCAAGACGGCGGCGATCGCGGCGATCAAGGTGCTCGGCCCGCGCGATTACGCCGGGGTCGTCGCCTTTGATACGACGGCGGATTGGATCGTGCCGATGCATCGCTTGCGCTCGACTTCCGACGTTGTCGCGCGGATGCGACGACTGGGATCGGGCGGCGGCACCGACATGCGCGTCGCCTTTGAAGAAGGCTATCGCGAACTCCGCAAGATCCCGGCCGGCGTGAAGCACGCGATCATCTTGACCGACGGTCACACGTCCGGCGAAGGCTACGCCGAGACGGCCGCCGAGATGCGAAAGCTCGGCATCACGACGAGCTGCGTCGCCTTGGGTAGCGACTCGGCGACGAACCTGCTCGACGGCATCGCGAAAGCCGGCGGGGGCAAGTTCTATTCGGTCGCCCATCCGCGCATGATTCCGCGAATCTTTGTGAACGAAGCTCGCCGCGCCGCGCGGCCGTTGATCTACGAAGACCCGCAGGGGTTCGTGCCGCAACTCGGCGCGAATCACGAAGTGCTCCGGACCGTCACGCCGCCGGCCGGCCCGCTGACCGGCATTGTGATGAGCAGTGTGAAGGCGAGTTCGTTGGTGCAGGTGTTGCTCGATCATCCGACGTTTCGTCGCGAAGGCTCGGGGACGATCGCCGCCGTTTGGACGTACGGTCTCGGACGGACCGCGGTCTGGACGACCGACGCGGGCCAAGCGTGGGCGGCGGGTTGGCGCGATCGGCCCGACTTCGAACCGCTGCTGACCGGCTTAGTACGTTGGACGATGCGTCCGCCGACCGGCGGCGATCGCTTCGCCGTGCATGCCGATGCGAACGAAGGGCAAGGCCGACTGATCGTCACGGCGATCGACGAGCGGGGAGACTTCGTCAACTTGCTCGATCCGCAAGGGACCGTCATCGGCCCCGACCGCACGCCGCGCCCGATCCGACTCGAACAGACCGCACCGGGCCGCTATGCCGCAACCTTTGAGACGACCGAGGTGGGGAGTTACTTTCTCGTCGTCCGACCGGGGCCGGGGCAGCCGCTGCTGCGAACCGGCGTGAACGTCTCGTACTCGGCCGAGTTTCGCGATCGGACGGCCAATGAATCGTTGCTGACGAGCTTGGCGGCGCTGCATCCGCCCGACGGTCCGAGCGGCCTCAGTACTCCGCTGCCGCCGGTGGTTTCAACGACTTCAGGAAACGCAGGAAGCACAGCCGCGCCGCCGACGGTCGATTTCTTTCGTCACGATCTTCCGCAAGCAACGGGGCGCCGTGACTTGTGGCCCGAGTTGGTGCTGGCCTCGACGGTCGTCTTCGTCGGCGATGTGTTTGTGCGTCGCGTAGCGTTCGCTTGGTCGTGGTTGATCGCGCCGTTCACCGCATTGGCCGCGCGTTGGCGACATAATCGAGGCCGCATCGTGACGCCGCAGTACATCGACCGCTTGCGGAGTCGCAAAGACGAAATCGCCAAGCAGGTGAACGAACGACATACGGCGCGCGACGCGCCGCTGCGTGCGGCGGAATCAACGCCGACTTCGTATATCGTCGATGCGGCCGCTCCCCAGTCAGCAGAAACGCAGCCGTCGGAAACGATTCCGTCCACGCCGCTGCCGACGATTCTGAAAGCGGCGGACGCATCGCCTGCAGAATCGCTCGATTACACAGCCCGCTTGTTGGCCGCCAAACGTAAGATAAACAGTCCTCGTCGCGACTCGGACCCGCCACCCCCGCCAGATCAATCGACCCCATGAGTACCGCCGAAGCGTTAGAGCAACAGGCCCGCGACTTCTTGCGTTTGTATGCCGCCGTCCGCGAGCAGTTGGCCCGCGTCATCGTCGGGCACGACGACGTCCTCGATGCGGTGCTGACGTGCCTCTTCGCCGGCGGGCATTGTTTGCTCGAAGGGGTGCCGGGCCTCGGCAAGACACTGCTCGTCCGCACGCTCGCACAGGCGCTCGACCTGCAGTTCTCGCGCGTGCAGTTCACCCCCGACCTGATGCCGGCCGACATCCTGGGGACGAACATGATCGTCGAAGGCTCGAGCGGCGGGCGGACGATGGAGTTCCGTCGCGGCCCGATCTTCACGCAGATTCTGCTTGCCGACGAAATCAATCGGGCCACGCCCAAGACGCAATCGGCGTTGCTGGAGACGATGCAAGAAGGCTCGGTTACGATCGGCGGACATAGCTACCAACTCGAGCCGCCGTTCTTCGTGCTCGCCACGCAGAACCCGATCGAGCAAGAAGGGACCTATCCGTTGCCCGAGGCGCAGCTCGATCGCTTTTTCTTCAAAGTGCTGATCGGCTACCCGAGCCGCGAGGAGTTGAATTCGGTGCTCGACCGGACGACGCGGCCCGTGCAAGTCGAGGCCCAGCGCGTGCTCGACGGCCCGCGCATCCGCGAGTTGCAGCGGTTGGTGCGTGAAGTGGTGATCGCCCCGCACGTGCGCGATTACGCGACGCGGATCGTGTTGGCGACGCACCCGCAAGGCCCGCACGCCGCGGCCGGCGCGAACAAATGGCTCCGCTTCGGGGCCGGTCCCCGCGCGGCCCAAGCGTTAGTGCTGGCTGCGAAGGTTCGCGCTCTGCGACAAGAACGCTTCAACGTCAGCTTCGAAGATATCCGCTCGGGCGTGTTGCCGGCGCTGCGTCATCGCATCTTGCTGAACTTCGAAGCCCAAGCGGAAGGAATCGACGCCGACAAGATTTTGCGCCAAATGCTGGAAACCGTCCCGACGCAAGTTAGTGGATAACGCATGACCGCTTAGCCGCCGCGTCCTCGCGGCGACCCCGATGCCGGGTCGAGGACGACCCGGCTAAGCATGAATCCCCCAGTCAATCTCATGCCCGATCCGCTCCTCGAACCGCAACTTTTGATGAAGCTCGAGTCCTTGGACTTGGTGAGCCGGAAGATGTTTTTGAGTCGGTTCAAGGGAGAGCGGCGAAGTTCGCGCAAGGGGCGGAGCGTCGAGTTCGCCGACTATCGCAACTATGCGCAGGGGGACGACCTCCGGTTCGTCGACTGGAACCTGTACGCTCGGCTCGATCGGCTTTTCGTCAAATTGTTTCTCGAAGAAGAGGATCTGCATCTCTATGTGCTGCTCGATGCAGGCGGCTCGATGGACTTCGGCGAGCCGACGAAGTTCCGCCTCGCGCAGCAGACGGCCGCGGCGCTCGGATTCATCGGGCTGATCCGTTCGCATCGAGTTTGCATCGAAACGCTGGGGCAAAGTTTGCGCGTGCCGGGGCCCGTCTGGCGCGGTCGAGCGCGGGCTTGGTCGATGTTCCAGTATGTGCAGTCGCTCGTCGCGCAGGAGAAAACGTCGCTGACGGATGGGGTTCGCAACTTCGGCTTGCGGCATCCCGGCCGCGGCGTGGTCATGCTGATCTCCGATTTGCTCGACAAGAACGGCTACGCCGAGGCGCTGCGATACCTGACGGCGCGGCGGATGGACGTTTACGTCGTCCACACGCTGAGCCGCGAGGAACTACGGCCCGACGTCGTCGGCGACTTGCGATTGATCGACAGCGAAGACGAGGAGGCGGTCGAAATCACCGTCGGCGATCCGCTGCTCAAGGCGTATCAACGGACGCTGGGGGCGTTTCTGCAAGAAGCCCGCGAGTTCTGTGGGCGGCGCGGCTTGAACTATCTGTTCGTCGACAACGGCATGCCGGTCGAGCGTTTGATCGTCGACGTGTTGCGGCGTCAAGGGCTGGTGCAGTCATGAGGCGAGTCGCCCGATGAACGATGCCGTAGCACCGCTCTCGCTATGGTCGTGGCTTGTGCCGCTGGCGGCCGGTGCGGCGATCTTGTCGTTCTACTTTCTCAAGACGCGGCGCAAACCGATCCTCGTGCCGAGCACGATGCTCTGGCGACGGACGATCCAAGATCAGCGAGTGAATGCGCTCTGGCAGCGGTTGCGCAAGAGCATCTTGCTGCTGTTGCAACTGCTGGCCGTCGCGGCGGCGGCGATCGCCTTGTTGCGGCCGTCGTGGGAAGGTTCGCTGCTCCGCGGAGGACGTTATGTCTTCTTGATCGATAACTCGGCGAGCATGGCGGCGACCGACGTGCAACCGACGCGACTCGACGAGGCGAAGAGTCGCGCGCTGACGCTAATCGACCAGATGGGGCTCGGCGACTCGGCGATGGTCGTCAGCTTCGCCGATGCCGCGCGGATCGAACAGTCGTATACCGACAATCGCGAGCAGTTGCGTCGGGCCGTCGCCGCGATTCGTCAGACCGATCGCACGACGTCGCTCGACGAAGCGCTGCGACTCTGCACGGGACGCGGAGTCCGCGTCAGCGCCGCCTCAGATGAATCCGCCTCCTCTCAGTCCGGAAACAACGCAACCTCAACGCGGGCCTTTCTCTTTAGCGACGGCAACTTCGCCGCGGTCGACGACGCGACGCTCGGCCAACTCGAACTCAATTTCATCCCGATCGGCACGGTGACGACCCGCAACGTCGGCGTCGTGCGACTGGCCGTGCGTCGGAACCTCGACGCCCCGCGGCGAGCGCAGGCTCTGACGCGCATTCGCAACTTCGGTAATGAGACGCGCGTTGTCGTGGCCGAATTACGATCGGGCGAGCGTTTGCTTGATGCTCGGGAGCTGACGCTCGCCGCGCTGGCGCAGCAAGACGTCGTGTTCGCGGTCGAAGATGCTCCGGACGGCGTGTGGGAATTGCGGATCGACGGCCAAGATGAGTTGCCGCTCGGCGATCGCGCGTGGTCCGTCCTCGCGCCGCCGACGAAGACGCGGCTGCTCGTCGTCACGCCGGGCGATCGGTTCCTGGCCGCCGCCCTGGCGACCGACGAAGCTCAAGTGTGGTGCGAGCCGCGCGTCGTCGGCCCCAATTTTCTCGCCACGACCGACTATGCCGCCGCGGCCGAGGCGGGAGTTCACGATCTGATGCTGTTCGATCGCTGTCGACCGACGACGATGCCCGCGTGCCATACGCTGTTTTTCGGCACGGTCCCGCCGTCGGGCGGTTGGCGCAGCGATCCGAAGATCGCGGTGCCGCAGGCGTTCGATACGGCCCA
>CAMCTH010000177.1 GCA_945877965.1 Planctomicrobium piriforme
CTCGGTTGCCGAGAACATTTCATCGGCACTGGTCTTAAACCGGTCCCGATGCTTAATCTCGCCCGGAATCGTCCGGGCAAAGTTCTTCATCACCGCCCAAGTCGCGTAGGTGCTGAACTTGTTGCCGCGGGCATAATCGAATTTCTCAACGGCCCGGATCAGCGACATATTGCCGTCGCTCACCAGGTCGAAGAAGCTTTCCAGCGGACCGACGTGCCGCTTAGCAATCGACACGACGAGCCGCAGGTTGGCGCGAATCACCTTGTTCTTTACCGTGACCGACTCGGCGTGCAGCCGTTCGATCTCGTCCATGATGCCGCTCTTGGCCTTGGCTGGATCGAGTTCGCGACGGAGCTTGGCCGCCTTGTACTTCAAGAAGTTCATCTTGCGGAACAAGTACTGCTCTTGCTCGCGCGTCAGCAGCGGCTCTTCGTAGAGCGCCGCCAAGTACGGTGGCAATCCGGCCGGCGCGCGGGCCTTGCGGGCCGCGGGAACGACGGGAGGTGCCGCACCGAGAATCTGCTTCTCAGCCCACGGCTTCGAGAACAATTCGTTGTCGATGTAGTCGAGCGCCAGGGCGGCAATCTTCTGCGCCCGCACTTCGTTCAAAATGCGGTAAACGCTGGTCTTTGTGCGGCGATAACGCCGGCAGAGCGAATCGACCGACTCGCCGCGACGATAGTGCTGGAAGATGTTTTGCTTGTCGGAATCCGAGATCGGACCGCCGCCGTCCGGGAAGATCGCCAGATCGGGATGCGACTCGTCGAACGCCTTGAGCGTATAACGAATCGTTTCCGGGCTCCGCGAAGTCTTCCGCGCCAAACGACGTGCGACCTCGGCCGCATTCGCGCCGTGATTTGCCAATCGGCGCGCGCGGCGAATAATCCAATCGCGCTCTTCGTCGGTGAGTTGGCTGAAGCGACTGCCGCGCGCGACGCGGTCCTCGTTCAATGCCACAAAGCGATCGACCGAGCTTTGCAAAAAGCCGAGCCGCTTGCGACCGTCGAACACGAACCGGCGGCTGACGAGACCTTGATCCCGCCAGCGCTGCACGGTCTTCGTCGAGACGTTGAACGCCTCGGCGAGCTCTTCGACCGTCATCACGCGCTCACCGGCTTCGGCAACGGCGACGTCTGCCGCACCGGAAACATCCTCGACGAAGAGGCGCAGATCGTGCCGCGCTTCGGTCCCCGTGACCTTCAAGTCCGGGTACGATTCGGGCCGGAAATCGGTGATTTTGTAGCAAAGATCGACGTAGTTGTACGTCCGATCGGTATCGATTTCAGAGAGCAGCTTCTCGGCTCGCGCCGCTTGCTGCAGCTTCTTATCGCGAGGAGCGAACCGCACCTGCTGATCGCGGAGCTGTCGCAGGCCCGGATTGACGTAGTGGTTATTCATGGCTGGGCACCTTTCACAGTGCCATGGCGGTTTTCCTTGCGGCTCCTCCGCCCGCCAGGGCGATCATCCTCGGCACCAGTCCGGCCGTCTCCAACAGCTGTGGGTCACAGCGTGCTGGAACAGCTAGCACCAAGCGCCTCTATGCTACTCGAAACACCGCCGACTTGCCAATTTCCTTGCCCGTCGGTGGGCTCGATGTTGCTTACTCGGCAACCACCCGCATCCCGCATCGGCGACGCTTCCAAGAGTCACGTCGCATGGGCTCGCCCGAGTGTCCCGGCGACCCATTACTCCTACGCATGAAAGTGTCCTCCGTTCGGAAAATGTTCGCGGGGCGTCGCCGATATTTTCTGCCCAAGCTCTTTAACCCGACAAAACCAACTCCTTAGGGGCAATCGCAGCGCTGCCGGCATTCACTTCCCCCTCGCTCGCGAGCCTCCGAGACACCCCAAACGCCGCATCCTGCTGTGCGATAAAGGCCAATTCAAATCTACGTCAGGCAAGCCGTTCCGCCCGGTGATTCGATTCAACTTACGCGTTCGCGCAAGTCGAAATTCGATGACGGGCGACCCTTTCGACCGAACGACGGAGCGCGAGTCATGCGTCTGCAATTAGTCCGCCGAGCTGCCGCTTGGTGCCTGAGCCTCGGAATCACTCTGCTGACGGTCGCGCCCCTGTCGGCCGCCGCGCCGAGCGTACTGCTGCAAGCCGAGCCCGATGCCGAGTCGACGGTCCGCGTCGACGTCGTGGTCGAGGCGGCCGGCGAGTTGAAGTTCCGCGAAAAAGAAACTGTTAAATCCCTCACCACGGCCGTAACCGCCAGGCTCGGTTACGAAGAAAAGCCGCTCCCTTCTGCCGAAGTGCCGCTCCGTTCTATCCGCGCCTACCGCACGGCAGAGGCCAAGATTCAGGTCGATCAAACGACGCTCGAACCCAAGCTCGCCGCGGAACGCAATCTGGTCATCGTCCAAGGGACCGACGCTCAGCCGCTCGTCTACTCGCCGCTCGGGCCGCTTTCGACCGACGAACTCGAACTGCTGCAAATTCCGTTCAACAGCTTGCTCATCGATGCGATGCTGCCGAACAAAGAAGCCGCGATCGGCGACAGCTGGAAACTACAGGACGCGCTGCTGACCGGTCTGTTGAATCTCGACGCCGTTAGCGCTTCCGACGTCAGCAGCAAGCTCGCCGAGATCGACGCTGAATCGGCCCGGGTCGAATTCCAAGGATCGGTGCAAGGGGCCCTCGGCGGTGTCGCGGCCGAGTTCGAAATCACCGGCCGCTACAAGTTCAATCTCAAAGCGAAGCGGATCTCGTGGCTGGCCGCGCTCGTCAAAGAGAAGCGGGCCATCGGGCACGTCGAACCGGGCGTCGTTGCCACGACGCGGATTCAAATGGTCATCGCGCCGGCCGTCGAGCCCGAGGAATTGCACGCCGCCAATCTCCGCGAGTTGACGCTCGATCCGGTGCCGGAAACCGTGCGACTCAGCTACGCGTCGATCCCCGGCAAATTCCGTCTCGAACACGATCGTCGCTGGCATGTGATGACCGACGCTCGCGAGGTCCTGTCGCTGCGGATGGTCGATCGGGGTGAACTCATCGCGCAGTGTAACGTGCGGTCGATTCCGTTGGCCGATCCCGAGCGCCGCCCGACGTTGGCGCAATTCCAAGCCGACATCCGCCGCTCGCTCGACGCCCATTTCCGGCAGTTCGCCAAGGTCGGCGAAAGTCAGAATTCGCTGGGCCAAACCATCTTCCGGGCCGAGGCGGTCGGTACCGTCCAAGAGCTGGAAATCCACTGGGTGTACTATCTCGTCTGCGACCCGAACGGCCGCCAGGTGGTGCTCGCCTTCACGGTCGAAGAACCGATGCTCGAACGCCTCGGCACGGGCGACGCCGACCTGGTTGGGACGGTCCGCTTCCTCGCCGACGAAGCCACCGCCGCCCGCCCCACGCCCGCCCCGGCGACGCGGTAGTTGTGGTGGTGTGATATGGTAGGGAACGCCCTCCGTGGCGTTCTGTGCGGACGTTTGATCCGCGGGACGCCACGGAGGGCGTTCCCTACAAAGCACACAAAGGCGACGGATGATTCGACGCGACGGCACGAGCGACGACGGCGCGGAGGCGTGGGTTCTCATTTCGCAGCTCGCGCATGCTCAGCTCTCGGGCGAGTTGTGCGCCGCGTGGAACGACGACGCTCGTCCGTTGCCGATGTTGCGTGAACGGTTCATCGAGACCGTGCGTCGTCACGACGACGGCTGGCTCGTGTGGGAACAACGTCCCGAAGTCGCCGCCGGAGTGCCTCGCGATTTCATGGAGATGCCCCTCGACGAATCGCTCGCGATCTGGCGACGCTCGATCGCCGTCGCACACACGATCGATCCCGCGGCGAGCGTCATCGTCGGCAGTCACTTTCGTTCGCTCTGCGAAGGGAGCGTAAAGAAGCACGAGGCGCGGCTCGATCGGCCCGCCGATCAGCAGTATCTCGCGGAAGACTTCGTCGAAGAGCAAGATTCGCTCCGGGCCGAGTTCTTAGAGACGATCGAATCGTCTCGTCGCGCGGAGCAAGAGCGCTCGCTCGACCGGGGCTTGCGGCTGCTGCAACTCTTCGACTTCGCCAGCTTGTGGCTTTGCTGTTCCGTGCCGACCGAGCCGACGACGATGCACGCGGCCGACGACGAGCCGTTGGTTTTCACCCCGCTCGACGACGGGCGGATCACGATCGCCCCTTGGCCGTTTCGGCCGGAAAGCCTCGATCTGGCGGTCTCCGGCCGGCAAGTGCGGGCAGCCGCTTATGCGGGATCCGATGCCTTAGCGGCCGCCCCCTCGACCGAGATCGAGCTCCGCTGGCGGCTGGAACCGGGCCACTTGTAGGGGTCGGAGCAGTCGCGCCGGACGGTGGCAGAAAAGTGCCGGCCGATCAGGTCGCGCGAAACTGCTTGACCCGCGCCGTCGGGCATAATTAAATGAATGATTGGTGGTTCGGTCCCCGCACCTCTTTCCCGAGCCGCACCGCTTCACGCTGTTCGTTTCGCGAATTGTGACTTTTCTCTTTCCGTGAGTCGCCGCCCGATGACGCTGCGCACCCTCGTCTCTCGCTCGGTTTCGGCCGCCTCGTTGCTGATGTTCGTCAGCTTCGCGCCGACGACGCTGCTGGGTCAACAAAACCCGTTCGCCCCGACGACGCCGGCCGCGCCTGCGCCCGCAGCCCCAGCAGGAACGCAACCCGCCGCACCGGCCACGCCCGCGCCGGCGGACGCTGCTAATCCTTTTGCTCCGGCGACCCCTGCTCCGGCCACTCCTACCGCGCCGGCGCCTGCCGTTCCCGGCACAGCTCCGGCTGCGAATCCCTTCGCGCCGACGACGCCTGCTCCCGCGGCTCCCGGTGCCACCCCGGCAGCGAATCCTTTTGCCCCCACGACCCCTGCGCCGGGCACACCGGCTCCGGCCACGCCCGTTCCCGGCGCGCCGGCTCCCGCAGTGCCACTTCCAGGCGGCGTCACGGCTCCGTCGGTCCCGGTGATGGAAGGCCCGCCGCCGTCGGGCGGTTATCGCAAACTCGCGCCGGGCGTCGAGACGACGATCCCGAGCCCGATCTCCATTGCCGACACAACGAGCCGCCACGATCTGGTTGAACTCCTCTCGGAAGTGCCGGCCTACGGCGAACGTCCCTGGTCGCCGGGAATTGCCCCCGCCAAGAACGCCCACTTCAAACACAACGTCTGGGGCCTAACCTTTACGTTCAAGCCGATCCGATTCATTCGCGTCCCCGGCGCCGACGGCAAAGAACGTTTGGTGTGGTACATGATCTATCACGTCAAGAACGGCCCGACGAAGTACTTCGTCGACGATCCGAACAGCGAAAAGCGCGAAGACGTGATCGCCGAACCGGTGACCGAGCCGTTCCTGTTCCTGCCGCGGTTCATCCTCGAAAGCCACGACGTGAAGCAGACGTACGACGAGCGTATCCTGCCCGACGTCGTTGCCGCGATCCGCAATCGTGAAGACAAGAACCGCCCGTTGCTCACGACGGTCCAGATGACCGGCGAAATCCCGCCGAGCACCGAGACGGCCGACCGCAGCGTCTGGGGCGTGGCAACTTGGGAAGGGGTCGACCCGCGGACCGACCGCTTTACCATCTTCGTCCACGGCCTGACGAACGCCTACAAGTGGGAAGACGCACCGGGGGTGTACAAAAAGGGAGACCCCCTCGCCAAAGGCCGCACCTATCACTATCAGGTGCTGAAATTGAACTTCTGGCGGCCCAGCGACACTCGGTTCGAGCATGAGGACGAAATCCGCTTCGGGATTCCCGGAGACGTTGACTACGCCTGGTTTTGGCAGTAGAAAATGGGTTTCCCCAGTTTGGCAAAAGCCTTAGCCTGGGGGAAACCGATCTGCGTGTAGGACCCGCCGGGCACAAGAATCGCCCGCGACTGCTAGCAGCGGGCCGTTGTTTATTTTGCTCGTCTGTTGATTTTCCTCGTTCACGTTGTTGCTAGATTTCCGGGAGTGTTTGCGTCATGGCACATAAAAAGGGTCAGGGTTCCAGCAGCAACGGTCGCGATTCGAACCCGCAGCGGCGCGGCGTAAAGCGTTTCGGCGGCCAAAAGGTCATCGCCGGCAACATCTTGGTCCGCCAAGTCGGCACCAAGTTCCACGCCGGCAAGAACGTCGGCCAAGGCAGCGATTACACGTTGTTCGCCTTGGTTCCCGGCATCGTCGAATTCGATCGCGGCGGTCGCCGCATCAACGTCGTCCCGGTCCCGACGGCAAACTAGTTTCGCTGCCCGCGACGGCCTGCTGCTTTCGCGCGTCGGTGAATTCGGTTTCGCACGGGTCGGCCCGGTTCCGTCTGCCACGGTTGGCGAAGCGACGGTTGGTTTCTGCGTTTCTCCATCGTCGCCCCTGCGCGCCTGTCTGCCGAGTTAGTCCTATGTTCGTCGACCGGGTCACCATTCAAGTTAGCTCGGGCAAGGGAGGTGACGGCTGCGTCAGCTTCCGGCGTGAGAAGGCGATTCCCCGCGGCGGTCCCGACGGCGGCGACGGCGGCGACGGCGGCAGCGTCATCTTCACCGCGCGAGCAGGCGTCGACAGTCTCGCCCCGCTGACGCACAAGCATCATTGGAACGCCGAGTCGGGCCAGAAGGGGGGCGGCGCGCAATGCTCGGGCCGCATGGCTCCCGATCTGCTGATCGACGTTCCGCCCGGCACCGTCGTGTTCGACACCCGCGGCTTCGTCCTCAAGGACTTGGCGCAGGCCGGCGACGTGCTGATCGCCGCCAAGGGGGGCCGCGGCGGCCAAGGGAACATGCACTTCAAGTCGTCGACGAATCGCACGCCGAAGCAATACTCGAAGGGCGAAGAGGGCGAGTCGCGCGAACTGACGTTGGAGCTCAAGGTCATCGCCGACGTCGGGCTGATCGGTTTGCCGAACGCCGGTAAGAGCACGCTGCTCTCGCGCGTGAGTCGCGCTCGGCCCGAGATCGCCGACTATCCCTTCACTACGAAGTACCCGAACCTCGGCATCGTCGGCGTCGGCACCGATCGCCAGTTCGTCATCGCCGACATCCCGGGCCTCATCGAAGGGGCGCACGCCGGCGTCGGCCTCGGCCACGAGTTCCTACGGCACGTCGAACGGGCCGGCTTGCTCGTCCACCTCGTCGAACCGCTGCCGATGGACGGCTCCGATCCGATCGCCAACTATCACGCGATTCGCCGCGAACTTGCTCTGTACAATGCGAACCTCGGCGAGCGTCCCGAGATTCTCGTCGTCAGCAAGAGCGAACTGCCGGGAGCCGACGAAGTCCGCGAGAAGCTGGCGACCGAGACCGGCAACGACGTGCTCGGCATTTCGGCCGTCACCGGCACGGGACTCAATCAGTTGTTGTTCGCCATTCTGCGGCAGTTGGACGAGCGGCCCCGCGCCGCAGCCGCCACCGAATAACCCGCGTATCGGCCATGTCGCGCACGAACCCGTTCCCGCTGATCGCCGTCGACGTCGGGAACAGCCGCGTGAAGTTCGCGCTGTTCGACAATGCTTCGGCGACCTCCGGCAAAGACGCAACCGCAACGCTACCGATCCCGTCGGCGACGCACAGTCTTGACCCGCGCGAAGACGGCCGCTTCGATGTCTCGTCGCTCCTCAACGATCGGCCGGCCGGCGCGTTCACGTGGCACATCGGCAGCGTCGAGCGCAAAACGTCGGCCCGACTGCTCGAACGACTCCGCGAGGCCGGCGCAACGCGGGTCGTGCTCCTCGCGTCGGGCGATCTCCCGCTAGCGATCCAACTCCCGCGGCCCGACATGGTCGGCATCGATCGGCTGCTCGGGGCCGTCGCGGCCAATCACGTTCGCAACCCGCAGCGGCCGGCGGTCGTCGTCAGCCTCGGTTCGGCGATCACGGTGAACCTCATCACCGCGCAAGGGGCGTTCGTCGGCGGAGCGATTTTGCCCGGCATCAGCATGTCGGCCCGGGCGTTGAATCAGTTCACCGACCTGCTGCCGCTGATAGACATGCACTCGCTCTCGGAACCGCCGCCGCCGGTGGGCGATGCGACTGTGGCGGCAATGACCAGCGGCTTGTATTGGGGTGCCGTCGGCGGCGTGCGCTACTTGATCGAACTCTTCGCGCAGCAAAGCGGCGGCGAGGCTGACGTCTTTCTGACCGGTGGGGCCGCGCCGTCCGTCGCGAAGCTCTTGCCGGGCAACGCGCGCTATGAGCCAAACTTGGTGACGACCGGCATCGCGCTCGCCGCCGCCGCGACGTCGAACTCATGGCCGACGAAATCATGACCGGCGCGAGCGATTCGCTGCGGGCGACGTTGCTGACGCCGCCGGGACGCGGAGCCGTGGCAGTCGTGACCCTCGCCGGGACCGGGGCGGCCGCAATCGTCGCGAAGCACTTCTGCGCGACGAACGGCCACGTGCCGACGTTTCCTCTCCAACGGATTCGCTTCGGCC
>CAMCTH010000178.1 GCA_945877965.1 Planctomicrobium piriforme
AGTTTCTTGCCGTTAGCGAGTTGCGGCAGATAGCGACGCTTTTGATCTTCATTGCCGAAAGTTCGCACCGGATCGACGGCGCCGATGCAACCGTGCACGCTCGCCATGCCGGCGATCGTCGGGTCGAGCATCGCCATCCGCGTGAGGAACGGCGCGAAGGCAGAGAACGGCACGCCGCTGCCGCCGTATTGCACATCGACTAGCAGTCCCCAATAACCGACGGCCGCGAGCTCGTTGAGCACTTCGTCGCGAATCTTGCCGGCCGAGTCGTGCAGCGTCTTCTGATCACGGAACTTGCGGACGACGGCGAGCGAGTCGTCCATCACCTTTTGGGCTGCAGCCGACGGCGTCGCCGGAGTGAACGTGAACAGATCGAGCGGCACGCCGTTGGGGTCCCACACGGCGCGGTGCGCGGGGCTGGCCGTCGTTTGATACTGCTTAGCGAAGAGGGCTTCAACTTGATCGTCGGCCTGATCGATCGCCCCGGTGCGCCGCGCTTCATCATCGCTCTTGCCGCCGAGCTTGAGCGCCGTCTCGGCGAAGGAAGTGCCGGGTTGATCGGGCGTGGGCGTAGCTTGCGGGGCGTTCATGGTGTCACCTTCAGTGTGTGTTTGTAGGGAACGCCCTCTGTGGCGTTCCGCGGAGCGGCATGCGAGCCGGACGGAACGCCGCGGAGAGCGTTCCCTACAGGTCCTACCGATATTATACCCCGCCGTTCCCGTCGCACGGCTCACACCACGCGTCGTCGTTCCTGTTCCAACCGTTCCGCCAGAAACCCAATCGCCTTCGGGGCCATGTGATTGTAGTAGTTCCAACCATGTCCGCCGGCCGACGTTTCCAAGTCGACGTCGTGGAAGATACCGAGCGAGTAGAGCTTCATATGCAGTCGCTGCGAACTTTCGTGCCAGCGATGATCGGCCGGGTCGCTGCAAAACCACAGATGGCGGGGCCAGTTGAGCGGATGGACGTGCAGCGTGGCGGTGTCCTGACGGGCTCGCTCGGGCTCGTCGTACATCAGCGGGATCGTCTCTTCATCTTCATCATAGTAACGAATCTGATAGTCAATCGCCGGACTGATCGCCGCGGCGAGCGGAAACTTTTGCGGATACTTGAACGAAAACCGCAGCGCCCCTTGGCCTCCCATACTCGTGCCAAGCAGTGCAATCGAGCCGGGCCCACTCTTCGGATAACGCTCGGTGATGAACGGCACGACGCGATCGAGCACATGCCGCTCGGCCGTCACCTGCGGGTCAAACTCTTGGCAGATTTTGTCGGTCCACCAACTCCGCTTGGTGATCGGCCCGACGACCGGCAGGCCGTGCTTGTCGAACTCGCGACAGAACGCGGCGTTCTCGACGAGCCGCCCCTGATGGACGCCGTGCAGAAACAGCACGACATAGCCGTGCGGATTCCGCTGCGGCGGCTCATAGATATCGCACGGATGCCCGCCGACGATCTCTTCGGTCCACGTTCCTTGTCCGGCCGGCATTCGATTGATCTCAGTTTTGAATAATTACCACGGAGGCACGGAGATCACGGAGACGGAAGAGGAGGAAAGGAGCGGATTCGGGACTGCGACGCGTCGCGTGTCCTCCGGCCGAATCGCAATTCTCGGTCTTCTCTGTGAACTCCGTGCCTCCGTGGTGAAATCTCCGCGTCCTCAGTGTATTGGCATCCGGCCCGCGGACAATAGAATAGCGGCTTCCCCGTCGCTTCGCCGTTTTGCCCCAAAGGATGCTCCGTTGAAGATTCTGCTCAATCGCACGCAGGTGGCTGAAGGCGTGGCCCGCATGGCCGACGAGATCAATGCGTTTTACAACAACAAACCGCTGACGATCATCGGCGTCCTCACCGGCAGCGTCGTCCTGATGGCCGATCTGATTCGGGTGCTGAACATGCCGCTCCGCGTCGGCGTCGTGCAGGCCCGTAGCTATCGCGGCGAGTCGACCGTGCGGAGCGAGTTGGTCATCGCCTCCGAATCGTTGCCCGATCTGAAGGATCGCGACGTGCTGGTCGTCGATGATATTTTCGACACGGGGCACACGATGGCCCGGCTGTTGAAGGAGATGCAGAAGCTCGGACCCAAGTCGTTGCGGTCGGCCGTGCTGTTGCACAAGCGCGGGCGACAAGAGACGCAGGAGAACCCCGACCACGCCGCGTTCGAGATTCCCGATCAGTTCGTCGTCGGCTACGGGCTCGACTACAACGACTTCTATCGCAACCTTCCTTACATTGCGGCGCTCGAAGCGGACGAGATCGCCGCCGGCAGGAGCACGTGAACCGGCCCGTCGATCGGCCTGGGAAGGATCGCGAGCCGGGAGTCGCGGAACGGCCGGGCCTGCTGGTCGTCACGCGGCGCTACTGGCCGCTCCCCGGCGGTTGGGAAAGTACCTGGGCCCGCTTGCTCGGCGAACTTGTTCGTCGCGGACGCAAAGTCACCGTGCTGACGCCGCGTCGACAGCGCGATTGGCCGGCCGAGACGGTCCACGGCGGCGTTCGGATCGTGCGCCTCGCGCCCCCCGGCAGCACCCCTTGGTCCGAACTTCGCTATCTCTCGCGACTCACGCACGCCATGCGTTCGCTGCGAGACGACTATGAGTTGGTGCTGACGGCCGGCTTGCGCGGCGACGCTTACGCCGCCGTCGGCGAAGCGCGGAGCCTGCGCGTTCCCGTGTTGTTGCAGCCCGAGCAACCGGGCGTCGGCGGCGATTGCTATTGGCAAATCGAAGCGCCGTGCGGCGCGCGGATCAAGCGTCGTTGCTATCGGGCCGATGCTTATCTCGCCGCAACGCCGCTACTCGAGCGCGAGTTGATTGCGGCCGGCTACGCTCGTTCGCGAATCCATTGCGTTCCGCTCGGCACGGCCCTGCCGGCGATGGCGAAGACCGCCGAACGGATCGAAGCGCGACGTAACTTGGCCCAAGCGGACCCGGCCCTGGCACCGAGCGCGGTTCGCAAGCTCGTCGTTTGCGTCGGTCGATTGCGACTGAACAAAGGGCTCGGCCTGCTGCTCGATGCCTGGCGAAAAGTGATCGAGCAATCGCAACCGGCCGAACTCTGGCTCGTTGGCGAGGGGCCCGACGCAAGGACGATTCGCGAACAAATCTTTGAACTCGGCTTGGTCGACAGCGTCCGGCTGACCGGCGCGTTCGATGATTTGGAAGACGTGTGGCGCGCGGCCGATGCAGCAGTTTGCCCTGCACTGGTCGACGGACCGGCCGTTGGGTTGCTGGAAGCGGCGAGCCACGGCTTGCCGATCGTCGCCTCCGACGTCGCGACGCATCGCGAGCGTTTTGCCGCCGAAGTCGAAGCGAAATTCTACGATCGAAACGATGCCGCGGCGCTGGCCCGAGCCTTGATCGAGACGTTGACCGACGCTACTCAGGCGACGCAACGAGGCGAAGCGACCCGACGGCGGACGGCCCGCGACTATTCGCTCTCGCAAATGGCCGACGCTTACGAAGCCCGCTTTGAGGCCTTGCTGGCGGCCCGAACGGAGTCGGTTCGATGAAGCGTATTCGCCTCGCGATCATCCTCGAGTCGCTCGCCGCGTGGGACGCACAACGTCGCACGTCGGTCGTGGCCGCTGCGTTGCCGCGCGACGAGTTCGACGTGCAATTTATCGCCCCGCAGGATCACTCCTTCGGCGAGTTGCTGCGGCTGGCGAACGTCGAGGCCGACGTCGTCCATTTGGCCGATGCCTGGAGTGCCCGCCGAGTGGGACCGCTGCTCGCCGCGCGTCGGCGGAAGTCGTTCGTCGTCACGGTCGATGAGTTTCGCCGCGAGGCACCTTGGCTCAGCCGTCGCGTCGAACGATTCGTCTATCGCCAAGCTGCGGCGGTCGTCGCACACGATCTCGACATCGCCGCACGACGCCGGGCGGAATGTGGCTTGAGTACCGACGCGCCTTGGACCGTCGTCGACGATCGGTCCTTGCAGCCTGTGAGGGTAGAGACATCACGCGCAGCGATTTGTGCGGAGCTTGCCCTTCCCCTCAACGCCAAAATCCTCGGGACGCTCGGGCCTTTGACCGCAGAGCGGAACGTCAAAGACTTGATCTGGGTGAACGCCCTGCTCCGGCTGCTCTACGACGACGTGTACGTCGTGATCGTCGGCGACGGCCCGCAGTCGGCGATGTTGCAACGCTTTGCCGAACTGATGCACGTCGCCGATCGGACTCGCTTCGTCACGCATCCCGAAGTGTTCGATCGCCTAGCGCCGCACTTGACTCTGTACGTCGATCCGGCCCGCTGGTCGGGACCGTCGTCGGCAATTTTTTCCTCGCAAGCCGCAGGGGTGCCGGTGCTGGCGATCGATACGCCCGTGCGACGGCGCGAGTTGCTTGCCGGTCGGAGCGGCTTCTTAGTCGACGAGCACGATCGGGCGGCCACAACGCGGCACTGCCACAAACTGCTCGGCGACGAAGCCCTCCGGCAATCGCTCGGCTCGGCAGGCCGCGACTTCGCCGCATCGATTCAACAAGCGGCGAGCACAACCGCCGCGACTTGGGCCGACGTTTATCGTCGGGCCGCCGCGCAATCCTGATCGGCCGTTTATTGCGCTAACGGAAGTCGCTCAGGAACGACGCCGTCCAAGCCGTGCCGCCGATGTAGATACTGAAGACGATGATTCCCAACAAGCCGAAGCAGAGCCAACGCTCGGCCCCATCGCCCAAGAGCGCCGTCGTCAGCAGTCCGAGTGCGAACAGAATCGTCCCCGCGACGAACAGCAACTCGCGGCGATAACCGCCGGCCCGCGCTTCGATGATCGCCCGCTCGCCGGCATAGGTTAGCTCACGCCAGGTGCTGTTTTGCAGTTCATTCCGCTGTTTGACGTGGGCCGCCTGCAGATCGTCGAGCTGCTTTTGCAGTTCCGTTCGCTTGGCAGCGATGATCTTGGGATCGCTCAGTTGGGTTTGCAGCGCACTCACCGCCGACTCGGTCTGCTCCGCGAATTCCCGTTGCGACAACTTCAGCGCGCCGTCCAGCCGCGCGACGTCCTTTTGCGCCAAGCTATCGCAACCGCGGGCCGTGAGCACCAGCACCAAGCCCAAGGCGAGCACCGGCTTGATCCAGAGTTGAATCTGCGTCTGCCAATCGCGGCGCGGCGTCGGCAGATTGCCCGGCGGCATGACGCGCGACGACGAAGCCGAGGTGCTCAGCGCCGGGCCGTTGCTCGGTGGCATCGGATCGGTCCCCGACCAGCGTCCGCCGCCGACTTCCGACGCGGTCGTCGGCACCGTCGTCGGGCTCGTTCCGGGATTAACGCTTACGGCAGGAGCTTGCGTCGTCGCTGCGGCGGGATTGACGGTCGGGCTCATCGCCGGAGTCGATTCGCCGGCCGCACCGGCGGTTGGCGCCGCTACCTGAGTCGCCGGGCTCGTCGCGCCTGCGGCAGCAGGAGCCGCCGACGCGCCGATCGACGACGGAGCCACTTCGCCGCGCGGCCCCACCAATTGGAACACGGCATTGCAGGCCGGGCAGCGGAGCTTGAGGCCCGCATGTTCGAGCGGAACTTGCAGACGATGACCGTTCGGACAGACCGCTTCCAGCACGGGCGTACTCGCGAGCGTGGAGTGGGGTGGGAGATGCGGTGCCAGTATAAGCAGCCGCTCGGCGACGAGCAAAAGTTTCCCCTATGTGCCGACCGTCGTACAATCGTCGCTTCCCCTGACTCGGAGTGGCCCGAATGGATGAAACTCGTCGACTACGGCTCGGACTGGTCGGTTGCGGCATCATCGCCCGACGGCACGGCGGTTGGCTGCGCCATGATCCGCGCGTCGATTGGCAGGTCGTCTGCGATCCTCGTCCCGAGGCGGCCGAGAGTTTTCGCAATGAGTTTGCTACCACGGCGAAAATCGAAACGGACTTCGCGGCGGCCCTCGATCGTCATTCGCTCGATGCCGTGATTCTCTGCACGCCGAATGCGCAGCACTATCCGCAGACCTGCGCGGCCTTGGACCGCGGTCTGCATGTGCTGTGCGAAAAGCCGCTGGCATTGCGACGCGAAGAGATCGACGACTTGATTGTGCGAACGGCGGCGAGCGGCAAGATCGTCAGCGTCGCCCATCAACGGCGCTACCTCGGAGCTTATCGTACGGCGCGTCGTGAACTAACCGAACGCGCCGAGTTATACGGACCGATTCATGCTGTGCAACTTTATCTGTGCGAAGGTTGGTCGCAAAGCATCGTCGGCACTTGGCGCGACGATCCGACGCAGAATCTCGGCTACTTCGGCGACGCCGGGATTCATCTGATCGACGTCGTCCATTTCGTCAGCGGTTTGCAAGCCGAGCGGTTGTATGCCGTCAGCGATCGCCGCGGATGTAAAGTGGAAGTAACGACGCGCGTGCTAATCCGGTGGAGCGGCGGTGTCGACGGCTCGGCCCAATTCATCGGCGACGCCCATCACTTCCGCGAAGACATCCATTTTCATGGTCGCGCAGCCGATCTGTTGATTCGCGACGGGCGAGTGCTGCGCTGTTGCGACGGCCGATGCGAACCGATCGCCGATCCCTTGCCCGACGGCAACCCGACGACGGCGTGGCTCGACGCGATCGAATCGGGCTGCCCCACCGTCTCGCCGCCGGAAGTCGCTCGTCCGATCTTGGACTGGAACCAAGGGGTGATGGCGTCGTTACGCATCGACGATTGGATTGACGTCGATTCGTCGGCTTAGCCCGGTCGTCCCCGACCGGGTTTCGGCGAAGCGAACCTTTCATCGCCGTGACGACGCGGCGGCTAAGCGGACGATGGCACACTCTACCAAAGCTTCGCCGCGATCAGCGCAACGCACGCGACCAATAAGATCGCGACGATCACTTTTTCTTCCGAGCGCATAACCAACGGCGGATAAAACGTCCGCGGCGCGCGGGGATCGAAACCGCGGGCCGTCACGCTCTCGGCCAACGTCTCGGCCCGGCGTAACGAGGCGGCCAAGATCGGCAGCAACAGTTGCAACTCATCGCGATACGGCCCAAGCCGATCTCCCGCAGGTCCGACGAGTCGAAAGCCGCCGCCGCGCAACCACTTGGCTTGTCGCACCGCGCGGACTTCGTCGAGCACGACCGGCAGAAATCGCAATGCCGCCGTCGTCATGAAGGCGAGCGCCGCCGGGAGTCGTAAGCGAACCAAGGCCGCCAACATCCGTTCCGGCCCGGTCGAGAGCGACGCGGTGAATCCCGCGAGGGTCGTCGCCACGAAGCGCAACGATTGAATCGCGCCGTACATGAGCCCTTCGCTCGTCAGCAGGACACCGGGGAATTGATAGCCGCCGATCTGACGCGGCGACACGAACGTGACGAGCGTCGTCGCCCCGCCGAAGAAAAGTCCTTGGCTGAGCATCGTTCCCCAGACGAGCAGCGCAAGGAGCAGCCCGATGGCGGACCAAGCACGGAACGACAGTTTCAAGCCCGTCGCTGCGACGGCGGATGTGAACGCGAGCGCCGCCAAGCCGCGCGGATCGTCGATCGTCGCCGCCCCGACGGAGACGGCGAAGACCCAGGCGAGTTTGACCCGCGGATCGAGCGCCGCCAACCACGGCCGAGCCGCACCGGCGCTAAACAGGTTACCCGTCATGAGCCGCGCTCCTGCCTGTCGCCTGCCGAGAGCGGCTTCGCAGCATCGCTAAACCACTCACTCGCCGGAGGATCGCAAGTTAGCTGTCCCTCGCGCAACAAAAATACGCGATCCGCGTATCGCTCGGCTAGCCGACGATCGTGCGTTGAAAACAACAACGCCTGCGGACCGCCCGGCGCGCCGAGGCAGGCGGAGAGCGCATCCATGATCGCCGCCAACGTCGGGCCGTCTTGGCCGGTCGACGGTTCATCGAGCAACAGCAGCCGCGGCGAAGCGGTGAGCGCCGCCGCCAACGCGGTGCGGACTCGTTGTCCACGACTGAGCGCGAACGGCGGCTCGTCGAGGAGTTGCGTAAGGCCGAAGAGGGCCGCCGTCGTTCGCACGCGCTCGTCGACTTGCGTCGCGGCGAGACGTTGCCGGCGCGGAGCGTAGGCCAACTCACCGAAGACGGTCGATTGAAAGAGCGACAGGTCGACGTCCTGCGGCACCAGCATCGTCGGCCGTTGCGGCGAGTTGCCGTTCCACGCGAGTTCGCCGCTCACCGGTTTGAGCAACCCCGCCAAGACGGCCAGCAACGTACTTTTACCCGAGCCGTTGGGCCCGACGAGCGCAATCCGCTCGCCGACGCGAACGTCAAACGAGACGTCGTGCCAGAGCGGAGTCGAACGTGAGGAGAAGCCGAATGTGAGGCGATCCGCATGAAGGAGCGGCGAGCGCGGAGCGCGGAGCGCGGAGCGCGGAACTGCAGA
>CAMCTH010000179.1 GCA_945877965.1 Planctomicrobium piriforme
AACATCGGCACTTCGCTCGACGTGTATCTCGGCGATCTCAATCGTTTCGCCACGCGGCCGACCCCGGACCCGAGTGCGACGCCGAAGCCGCGCGCCGGTCCGATCGCCGCCCCGAGCGCCTTGCCGGTGCTCGACTAGTCGGTGTTCCCACCGGCATGGGGTTCTCAGTTGTGCGAAACGGCGCAGCGGCCGAGGTTGTGAAGCCGTAATGAGTTCACTCCGGCGCGGTTCCGCCGCTTTTCTCGCGGTCGGCGGGCGACTATCGTGGTGTTGCGTTGCCTGCCCGCCGCACCCCGCAAGGACCCTGCCATGCCTCGCTCGTCGTTCTTTTCTCCGCGCCTTTGGCTGCTCGCCGCGCTGCTGCCGCTCGCAGCTTTCGGCCTTCGCTTCGCCTCCGCCGCCGACCCGGCCGCTCCGCCTGAGAAAGCGGCCGGTAAAATCGCGCCGGTCAAAGCGCTGCTCATCGTCGGCGGTTGTTGTCACGACTACGACTTCCAGAAGCGGATCATCGCAGACGGAATCGCAGCTCGCGCGCACGTCGACTTCACCGTCATTCACGACGGCGGCTCGTCGACCGACGCCAAGATCAAGCTCTACGAAGATCCGAACTGGGCCGATCAGTTCGACGTGATCATTCACGACGAGTGCTTTGCGAACGTCAAGGAACAAGCGTGGATGGACCGCGTCCTGGCTCCGCACAAGGCCGGCAAGCCTGCCGTGCTGCTCCACTGCGCGATGCACTGTTACCGCAGCGGCACCGACGAATGGTTCCGCTTCTGCGGCATCCACAGCACGGGCCACGGTCCGCAGCAACCGATCGCCATCACCGTAGTCGATCGTGCGAGCCCGATCATGCAGGGCTCGGCAGATTGGACGACGATCAACGAAGAGCTTTACAACAATGTGAAGCTCTTCGACACGGCCCATCCGCTGCAACGCGGTAAGCAGTCGTACAAGGCGAAGGACGGTACCGATACGCAAGCCGAAGCCGTCGTCACCTGGACGAACACTTACGGCGAGAACAAGACGAAGGTCTTCGCCACGACGCTCGGCCACAACAGCTACACCTGCGCCGACCCGCGTTACCTAGACATGGTCACGCGCGGCCTGCTCTGGGCTTGCGATCGCAACACGCCGAAGTATTACAAGGAAGGCTTCGACGCCAAGACGCACAAGTTCGAGTGGCAAGACAAGCTGCAACCGCCGCAGACCAAGGGCCCGCAACCGACCAAGGCTCCCGCGAAAGCAGCCGGCGAGAGCAAGCCGAAGTCGCCGCCGACGAACAGTTCGTCGGCAGTGGGACCGGCCGGGGCGAAGGCCAAGGAAAATGTCGCGCTGCGCAAGCTCGCGACGGCGTCGTCGGTGCAGGGGGGCGGAGACGCCCCCTTCGCCGTCGACGGCGATTTGAACACCCGCTGGTGTGCCGACGGCGGCAGCTTCCCGCAGTCGCTACAGGTCGATCTCGGCAGTCCGCAGGCACTCACTGGCTGCCGGCTCCACTGGGAGTTCGGCGCCGGGGCCTATCGCTATCGCGTCGAAGGATCGAGCGACGGCGCGACGTGGCAGACGCTCGTCGATCAGACTGCATCGCCGCCGCCCGACAAGGTTCATCGCCATCCGTTCACGGCCGCCGACGTCCGTCACGTTCGCGTCGCGATCGTCGGGGCGAAGTCCGGCCACTGGGCCAGCCTGTACGAACTCGAAATGTTCGGAACGAAGGACGCCGCGCCGGGATCGGCCCCGTTGGCCGAGACCGATCCCCGCGCGGCGTTGCTCTCGGGCGTTAAAGTTCCGGCCGAGTTCACGGCGACGATCTTCGCCGCCCCGCCGGAGATCGGCTACCCGGTCTGCTTGGGGGCTGCGCCCGACGGCACGCTCTACGTCGGCGTCGATGAGAACGGTTCGCTCGATCGCGCAGCCAACCGGGGCCGCATCGTCCGTTGCCGCGACGTTGATGACGACGGCCGCGCCGACGAGTTCGTCGAGTTCTGCAAGCTCGATAGTCCGCGCGGCGTCGCGTGGGACGGCGATCGCTTGTATGTGCTCCATCCGCCGAAGCTCTCCGTCTACTTCGACGAGGACGGCGACGGCAAGTCGGAGCGAAGTGAAACGCTCGTCGACGGCATCGGCTTCGATCTGAATTTTCGCGGGGCCGATCACACGACCAACGGCATCCGCCTCGGCGTTGACGGTTTCATCTATGTCGCCGTCGGCGACTACGGCTTCGTGAAGGCGACGGGGCGCGACGGTCGTGAGTTGCAATTGCACGGCGGCGGCGTCGTGCGCGTACGCACGGACGGCAGCCAGATGGAGATCGTCTCGCGCGGACAGCGGAACATCTACGACGTTGCGATCGATCCGTTCATGAACCTCTTCACCCGCGACAACACGAACGACGGCGGCGGTTGGAACGTCCGGGTCAGCCATGTCGTTCCCGGCGGCAACTACGGCTATCCGCGACTGTTCATCAACTTCCCGAACGAGATCATCCCGGCGCTGAGCGACGTCGGCGGCGGGTCGCCGTGCGGTGCGTTGTACCTCGACGAGCCGCAGGCGTTTCCGGCTCCGTATGGCCGCGGGTTGTACACGGTCGAATGGGGTCGCAGCCAAATTGTCCGCCACCCGCTGACCCCCAACGGCGCGACGTTCAAGGTCGGCGAAGAGCCGCTGTTCCACTTGCCGCGCCCGACCGATATGGACGTCGACGCCCGCGGCAATTTGTATCTGTCGAGTTGGAAGGACGGCAACTTCACCTACAGCGGGCCGAACGTCGGGTACCTGGTGCGCATTCGCGCGAAGGACGTGAAGCCGACGACTTCGCCGGACTTCAAACAAGCGACGCTGCCGCAACTGGTCGAGCTGATCTCCTCGCCGAGCGGCGTCGTCCGCCAAGCAGCCCAGCGCGAACTGCTGCGCCGCAAGGACGCGACATCAGCCGTGTCGCAACTGGTCGCGATCGCTGAATCGAACGCCGATCTCACTTGCCGCGCCGCCGCGATCTTTACGCTCGCACAATTGCAGCAACCGGCGGCCGTCGAAGCGCTGGTGAAGCTAACCGCTCACGATGAGATTCGCGAGTCCGCCCTGCGTGCGCTCGGCGACTCCATGCAGGACCCGAACTCGATCCCGGCGACTCCGTTCATCGTCGCCGCGGCCGATTCGTCGCCGCGTGTGCGGCTTGCGGCGGTTCGGGTGCTCGGTCGACTCGGCAAAGCGGAATCGACGATGGCTATGCTACCGACGGCCGAGGATGCTGATCCGATCGTCGCGCATGTGGCGATCGACACGCTCGTGAAGTTCAAATCGATCGACGATTATTTCCGCACGCTCGACGATCTGAGGACGTCGCCCCGCTTGTTCGCCGCCGTCTGCCGAGCGTTGCAGGCGTTGCATGAACCGCGGGTCGTCGACGGTCTACTGCAACGGCTGGACAAAATGACCGCCGACGAGGCCAAACATAAGCTGCTGCTGTCGGCGTTGTGTCGCTTGTATCATCGCGAGGACCAGTGGGACGGCAAATGGTGGGGGACGCGTCCTGACACGACCGGCCCGTACTACTATCCGGTCGCGTGGAGCGAGACACCGCGGATCGCCGCGCTGCTCGAAGCCGAGCGAAGTCAAGCGAGCGAGGAGTTACGGCTCTGGCTGACGATCGAAGCGCTGCGGAATCGGATCACGTTGTCTGACGCGGCCCAAGACATTGTCCGCTACGCCGAGCGAACGCCGGCCTTCCGCGCCGAGGCGATTCGCACGCTGGCCCGAATGCCGGAACTGCCGGAACACGCCCAACAGTTCATCATAGCCACCGCCAAGCACTCCGATCAACCGGCCGAGTTGCGCGCCGCGGCGTACGCCGCGTTGACGAAGCGTCTCGGTCAGCCGAGCGATTACGCGGCAGCCCTCTCGGCCTTCGCAACGATCGGCATCGGCGACGCGCCGGAACCGCTGCGTAATGCGCGCAGCGATTTCATGAAGGCGGCCGGCGATGCGAAGCACTTGCCGCAACTGGCGACGGCCGTGAGCGACAACGACGGCGCGGTCCGTCGCCTGGCGCTGAACGTGCTGTTGAACGTGCTGCAGGACCCGAAGTCGAACACCCCGACGCGCGACGCTGCGAACCGCGCGATCGAGTCGGCCTGGAAACAACCGGCCTCGACCGTCGATCTGCTGCATGCAATCGCCGCCGCCGATGCCGACGGCTTGGCTGATCAGGTGCAACGTCTCCGCAAGGCCGAAGATTCGCTGATCCGCGAGGCGGCTGAGTTTGCGGCGAAGGAACTTCGTCTCGATGAACGAGCCAAGGACGCGAAGACGATCACGCAATTCAGCTTCGAGGACGTGCAAGCGAAGCTCAGCGCCGCGAAGGGAGACCTCAAGCGGGGCGAGAAGTTGTTCGTTAAGCAGGGGTGCGTGAACTGTCATGCCGTCTCGGTGAAGGACCCGCCGAAGGGGCCGTTCCTCGGCGGTATCGCGGCCCGCTATAAGCGGCACGAGTTGATCGAGTCGGTGCTGAAGCCGAGCCAGAAAATCGCGCAAGGGTTCGAGACGCAGTACTTCGTCACCGACGACGGACTGCTGGTCGAAGGGTTCGTCGTTCGCGAGTCGGGCGACGAAGTCGAACTCCGCAATGCGAACGGCGTCGCGAGCATCGTGCGGAAGGGGAGCGTCGAGGAGCGCGGCCGCCGCGAACTCTCAATCATGCCGACAGGTCTGGCCGACCGCCTGACGCTCGACGACTTAGCCGGACTGTTGGCCTATCTGGAATCGCTGCCGGGCAAGTAGTTTTGCTTGCCGCACTTTCCTGCAAGGAATGATCCGATGCGTCGAATCGTTGGGTGCCTCGTCGTCTGCGCTGCGATCGTGACGTGTGGCGGCACGATTGCCTCAGCCGTCGAGCCGGCGCAGATCATCGTGAACCCCGGTGCGGAGTTTGCCGACGACGTTCGCACCTGGCAGGGCATCCCGGGCGTCGAGCGCGCGCTGAGCGGACGACTCTGGGTCGTCTGGTACACCGGCGGTGCGTTCGAAGGTGATGTGACGAACTACGCACTGCTCGCGACGAGCGGCGACGACGGTAAGTCGTGGTCGCCGCCGCGGGTCGCCATTCAAGGGAAGCCCGGCACGCGGATCGGCGATCCTTTGCCGTGGCTCGATCCGAGCGGACGACTCTGGTTGTTCTATCGGCAGCTGACGCTCGACTCCACAACGAACAAGGCGAAGTGGAGCGGCACGTGCGCGATCCGCACCGACGAGCCCGACGCAGCGGAGCCGAAATGGAGCGAACCGTTCGTCGTCGGCGAGGGAGGTATCCTCTTCGGCAAGCCGATCGTCCGCGACGGCGCGTGGATTGCCCCGTTCTTCCTGCAAGGGAAGGGCTCGCCGTGGGGAAAGCAAGCGCAAGGACGCGAGACGTCGGTCATCACGTCGATGGACGAAGGCCGAACATGGTCGTGGCTCGGCGGCACGACGGTGAAGCCCGAGTTGCTCAACTTCAGCGAAGCGACGCTCGCCGCGCGGCGCGACGGCAGCTTGTGGATGGTGATCCGCACGAAGGAAGGTCTGCACGAGAGCGAGTCGACCGACGGCGGGAAGACGTGGAGCGCGACGAAACCGATGCCGCAGTTCGTCGGCCCCGCGACCCGCGCTCATGTTCGCCGTTTGGCCTCGGGCGCGTTCTTGCTGATCTATCATGGCGGCGAGCGCACGTCGAAGGGCGTGTTCCTGCGCAATCGACTCACCGCGTGGCTCTCGGTCAACGACGGCCGCACGTGGCCACATCGCGTGATGCTCGACGATCGCAATCGCGTCTCGTACCCCGACGCGACGCAAGCGCCCGACGGTCGCATCTATGCGGCGTACGACTTCGGCCGCTACACGCCGGAGCAGAAGCAGATCCTGCTCTGCATCTTCCGCGAGGCGGACGTTCGCAACGGTAAGCTCGACGAGACGGCTGCGCGAGCGCAGATTCTCGTCAACCAAGCAACCGGCGCCTCCGCGCCGACGAAGTGATTGCATCGCGGCCCTGAACGTGATCGCCGGTTATCGCCATTCGCTGGAAATCTCGGCGGCCACGTCGTCTTGTTGATAGATGACTTTGGCCGTGATGTGCGGCTGCGTCGTCTGGCAGCCGAGACTCGTCGCCACGGCCAGTGCGGCAAGCAGGCAAGCAGCCCAGTTCCATTTGCTGCGCGACGTGCTTGGTGTTCGAACCGACTCACAATGAGTGCTGAGAATCTGAGTGCGCAATATCTCCACGGACATCCCCTTCGCAATAAGCCCCCGCTCGTTGCCTAGGCGGCAACGCCGGCGCTTCGTGCGACGGTGAACGTCTCTTCGGATTCGTTCCTATATTCGCTACGCAGCGAGGGGCGGGTTCGGTTCGTTACGAAACGACGGATTCTTGCGGGGAAGCGCGGATGGCGAGTTGCAGGGCCGGCAGTGTCACTGTTTTCCGTTATTTTCGCTTCGTTCGGAACCGGCTGGCTTTGCCATGATCGAGCTTGACCCGAATTTTCCTCTCTGCCTAAACTTCGAGTAGAGGGCCTGACCGATACTATTGATAGCGTCGGCCTCTGCGTCTACCGGTTGGGGGCCCGACCGTTTCACCCTCGCTACTCGGAGGTCGTGCAACGATGGATCCGATTCGATCGCAGGTTCCGCCCGTACGGTTCTTCGCTGGGCTCACGGAGTACGTCTTCGAGACGCGGCTCGGCGTCGTCGATCCGCAACTCGTCGACTACGTGGCCGAGTTGCTCGGCCGCTTCATTCACAACGACGTCATCTATCGCTTGCGCAATCCAGTCGGCAAGCGATTGGAGGAAGTCGCCGAGATGATGCTCGAGGCCGAGGCCCGCATCGGCGACGCGCGGCGCGAAGCGCATCGGCACATCGGCGACTTCACGTTGTTCTGGAGCGGACTCTATCCCGAGATCGCCGAGGTCCGTCGCAATCGGAGCCGCTTGGATCGGTTCCTCGATTACAACGAACAGGGGAAGCTGGCGTATTCCCTCGCGGCCGAGATCCCGCCGAGCGACGAGAAGGCGATCGACGGCTCGGTGCTGCATCGACTCAGCGATGAGTTCGAGATCTGCGTCGAAGGCTTGAAGGCCGTGAAGCGCGAGATGGGGGGCGAGTAAAGTCGGAAGTTAGAAATCAGAAGTCAGAACGATTGATTCTGATTTCTGACTTTTGATTTCTGATTTACTCCACCAACGCACACGGATGCGGCGTGCGATTCACCAGCGGAATCACGTGCGGTTGGTAAACCGTCGTGTACGCTTTCGCCTTGCGATGTTCATCGAGCGCCGGTTGCGATTCCCACCATTCGTTCAGGATGAACATCGTGGGATCATTCGCCGAGTGATAGACCTCGAAGCGCACGCAGCCCGGCTCCTCGCGCGAGAGTCGGCCTTGCTCGCTGAGTAATCCCTTGACCTTCTCGACGTCGTTCGGGTCTTTGACTTGCAGCAGGATGTTGAGATGGATCATGGCGTGAGACCTGAGACTGGAGACGAGAGACTACAGACCGGAAAACTCAGACCGTAAGACTTACTTCAGTCTCCAGTCTCTTGTCTCCGGTCTCTCTTAATATTTTCGCGGCGTCACGCGGCCTTGCACGCGGCCCGGCAAACCTTGGATGCGGAGGAAACCTTCGGCGTCGGTTTGGTTGTACGAGCCGCCCCCTTCCATCGTCGCGATCCCTTCGTCGTACAAATTGTTCGGGCTCGTGCGACCGGCGAGGATGATGTTTCCCTTGTACAGTTGCAGAGTCACTTCGCCCGTCACGTGCCGCTGCGCGTTTTCGATGAACGCCAGCAAGGCGTCGAACTTCGCGTGATACCAGAAGCCGTAGTACACCATCTCGGCGACTTCCGGAGCTAGGCGATCGCGCAAGTGCATCAGGTCGCGGTCCATCGTCAGTTGTTCGATGTAGCGATGAGCGTCGTACAGGATCGTCATGCCGGGCGATTCATAAACGCCGCGGCTCTTCATGCCGACGAAGCGGTTCTCGACCATGTCGATGCGGCCCACGCCGTTGCGGCCGCCGATCTGGTTCAACTCTTGGACGATGCCGAGGGCCGAGAGCTTCTTGCCGTTGACGCTCGTCGGCACGCCCTTTTCGAACGTGAGCTTCACGGTTTCGATTTTGTCCGGCGCTTGTTGCGGCGAGACGGTCATGCCGAAGTCGACGATTTCGACGCCGTTCACTTCAAGGTCTTCGAGCTTGCCGGCCTCGTAGCTGATGTGCAGGCAGTTTTCGTCGCTGCTATAGGGCTTCGTCGACGACGCCTTCACCGGGAT
>CAMCTH010000180.1 GCA_945877965.1 Planctomicrobium piriforme
ATCGTCGATCCGTTAACCTCGTTCATGGTGGCGTACTCCGGGGAAAAAAGGGTCCTAAGTAAAACCATTTCAACCCAAGTACGCCGCCCCTTTCAACTCATCCCGTCCACGACTTTCGGTTATATCTCAAGCGGACGGAGCACTGCCCCACGACGACTTGTATCAAGTAGTGGATCGCATCGACGCCGGTGACGACCTGCTAATCCAAGCCCGCTATCAGCCCAACCCGAGAGACTGACCATGTTGACGCCCATTTGCCTGACTTCGGGACCATTATCATGCGATTGTTCGCACTTCGAGGACGAATTCGTGAATGAGGGCGTCCAGCGATGATCGAATCCAAACATCCACAGAACGGTCACGCCAACGGGGAGAACGGCAGGGCCAAGGCTGCTGCCAACAACGGTCACAAAACCGTGCGGAAGGCCGTCAACTCGCCCCGCAAGGACCACGATTCAAAGCCAACGGTTGACGATCTGCTCGAACAAATCAGAAGCAAGAACAAGACGATCCTCGACCAGTCCCAGCGAATCGAAGAACTCGAATCATATTTGGCCTGCATCACAACTTTGTCGGCCAAGGTCAAAGAGTTGGAACTGGAAATAGAAGGCAGCCTATAGGCTTGCTCGGGGCGTGCCGTTCGCCATCAACCTTGTGGCGAACGTGATCATTACGCCGATTCAGTTCGGCCTTCAGAACTTGTCATTGTCTTCGGTAAACGGACTTGCCATCGTCAGCCTCGCCGACGATTTCCATAGGAAAGGGAATAATCTGCAACCAGCCCTCATCCTCATGGAATCGCACAGCATTGTTCCCGCCGACTGCCATTCCAACGACTGGTCAAGCCGGTAGAGGAATATCTCCACCCATCTCAGTTGCACGTCTCACGATTCCTAAGCAGTTAGCCGGTGCCGGTGGAACTTAATCTGAACGCTGCGAAAAGCAGGCGTCAGAACATCGGTAGCCAGGGATTGCGAGCAAGCTGCGAATTCCCTTGTCTTCCTACCCCCCCCCGATTACCGTGGAAATGTTGGGGTTTCCAGAGATGTTCTTCCCGCAGTGAGTTGCGACGATGCTTCACACCATTCGCCTTTCCGTGGCGACGATCAATCAGGTGGCCCAATCGCTTTCCCAGCGGGAAGATGAGGACTTCATCCTGATTTACCGGGACAAGACAACCGACGATTGGGTGATTGAACTCAACTCGAACCTCGATGGTATGCTCGTCGCCAATCTCCTGAACGTCTTCCAGGGTCGGATGCTCGAACTAATGATGCAACAGCACCAAACGGTTCAAGCAACAGAACAGGATGTGGGACATCTTGTGAATCCGGTACGGGCATCGGCCTGACAACGATGCACGGTTCCGGGTGTAGAGCAGGATGCCCCAGGCCCGGCAGGATAGCGAGGCGAGTGGGATGCAAGTCTTCATGCGATTCGTGGGTGGACCGTGCCATGAACAAATGGTCGCCGGTGACACCGATGGTCACGATTTAGCGGGGCTGTGTTATCGGGAATCCGAGGGCGGGATGGTCGGAAAACAAGTCTCGGTTCCTCTCGAAGACCACCCACAGCATCAAGTCGCTTACCAGCTAACCACCTGTATTCAGATTGGTGCGGCAGTCATTCTGCACGGCCAGTATTGCAATCCTTGACCGGGGCGGCACGGTTGAAGGTGGGTGGGCGTAGCCGACTCACTACTCAGCACAAAGCCGTCGAGCGTCGGCTAACGGCAAGAAAGCAGGCTACTCATTGACCTGAACGTGCAAGCTGGTCGAGTGGCCGCATGACTTGCACTCGACACTGCACCAGCCCGGCATCTCCCGTATCGTCACGCCGACGACGGGCCGCTGACAACGATCACACTCAGTCAGCACCGCCATTTTCCGAATTCTGCCGGTACGAATTTGTCCGCTAGCAGGAAGACGATTGTTCGGCAGTCTATCGTTGAAGTCGGCGGTTCCCATTTCTGACTTCCCTGTGCGGACCATCTGGCCTCCAAGCTGGGCCAGTATTGGAACGGCGGTTCGTATTTGTCAACGTCAGCAGCACGTTGGCGTTCGTCGTCAAAATCGTCTCGGCTCTCCTAGCTCAGCTCGATAGAGTGCTGCAAGTTTGCATCGGTTGATGCCGATGGGTACGCTGGTATCGACGAGTTGGCTCCCGCCCCAATGCCGCCCTCGCATACCCACCTTCCACGAGTTCCGACATGCCCGTTCGCAATGGTCGGCCGTTGACATGTCTGACCCAGCCGCACGCAGGCCATGCCTTTACGGACTTCCACGGTACAAGCCGCGAAGGTCTGACGTTCGTCGATCGTCGCGCGATGTTGAAGGCCGGTCTCGCAGGAGTCGCGGGCCTGTCATTGCCGTCGCTGTTGCGAGCCCGTGCGGAAGCCGCCGCCGCAGGCCGAGCCATGCGGAGCGGGAAGAGTTGCATTCTGCTGTGGATGACCGGCGGCCCCAGCCAGATCGACACTTGGGACCCGAAGCCGGACCGACCTGCGATCAATCGTGGGCCGTTCGATGTCATTCAGACGCAGTTGCCCGGCGTCTTGATGTGCGAACATTTGCCGAAGCAGGCGGCGATGCTCGACAAGTTCACCCTCATTCGCTCCGTCGATGCCCGGCACAGTAATCATTCGCCGAACGTCGTGTTTCAAACGGCCAATCTGACAGCCGAACCACGTACGAATCGCGAAGCGACTCGCTATCCGGCCTTGGCTTCGGTCATCGCGAAGCATCATGGGTCGAATCATCCGTCCATGCCCCCGTATGCCGCCTTCATGAAGTCGCGCTCGCATCTGGCCTTCGCCGGTTATTTGGGGAAGCAGTACGATCCGTTTCTCTGCGATCAGGCGACGAAGCTGCCGGTCTATACCGACGTCGGCGTCGACACGGGCACGGTCACCGGAAGCGAACTCTTTGAATTGCCGACCGGTCTTTCGGCCGAACGCATTCACGACCGCCGGAGCTTGCTCGCCCAATTCGATCGCTTGAGGATGGGACTCGACCTCGACGGCTCGATGTCGGCCATCGATGCGTATCAGCAGCAGGCGGTGGATATGCTCTTGGGACGTCGTGCCCGCGACGCCTTCGATCTCACGCGCGAGTCGCCGGAAGTTCGCGATCGTTACGGCAAACACTTGTGGTGCCAGCAAGCGCTGATTGCCCGGCGTTTGGTCGAAGCCGGTACGGCGTTCGTCACCCTCGACCTGAGTTATCACGGTGCATCGGGGACCTGGGACACGCACGGCGACAACATTCCCCCGTACGGCGGCATCACCCGAGGCTTGGGTCCTTTGCTGCCGTTGTTCGACCATTTACTGACGACGCTCGTCGGCGACCTCGATGAACGGGGGCTGCTGGACGACGTGCTGGTGATCGCGATGGGCGAATTCGGCCGCACGCCGACGATGGGAACCCAGGGGAGTACGGACGGTCGCAACCACTGGCCCGTCGTGATGTCGATGAGCATGGCGGGAGGCGGGCTACGGCACGGCCAGGTGATCGGCTCAACCGAACGAGACGGCGGCACGATCCTCGATCGCCCGGTGACCCCCGGCGATCTGGCAGCGACTCTGTTCCGGTACTTCGACGTGCCGACTGACGTTCAGTATCTCGATCTGCAAGGCCGACCTCGCAACGTGATCGACGGCGGCGGCGAACCGATCGGCGAACTGTTCGGCTGACGGCGGGGACGTTGCTCGCTCGGCCACGAAGAGTCTAAGTTGTTGCCAGTTCCGCACCCCAGGTCTCATTGAAGGATCAAACGTGGCCAAGAAGAAAACTGCAAAGAAGCCGACCGCAACCAAGAGCGCGGCGAAGCAAACGCCCGCCAAGAGCGTCTTGGGCAAGATCGCCGACACGGCTAAGAAAATCGGCAAGAACATGGCGGCCCGCCGTGCTGCTCGCCAGTCGGCCGTCATGAACGTCATCGCCAAGGGAACTGCGAAGGTCGCAGCTTCGACCGGTTCGGTCGCGAAGAAGGCGACGAAGCGGGCCGCTACCAAGAAGGCGGCGGCGAAATAGGCCGGTAAGGCTTAGAGCCGATTTGCTCCGATACAAAAGCCCCCTTCTTTCAACCGTGGATGAAGGGGGCATTTTTGTACAATGAACGGCTGCTTGCTCCCCGGTGCTACGTACTCTCGGGAATCAACGTAACGGCTCGTGATGGCCGCAAGCTGCTTGCTACGGCTTAAACCAGCTTTTTCCGCACGGCCCAAACGGCGGCCTGTGTCCGATCGCTGACGCCAATCTTGCGCAGGATGTGCTGAACGTGTTCCTTCACCGTTTCGTAGCTGATGCCGAGTGCTTGGCCGATTTCTTTGTTCGTCAGCCCGTAGGCGAGTTGACGCAATACTTCCGACTCACGCTGCGTGAGCGATACTTCCATCTCACACGACGCTCGCGGCGCGGCTATGGCCCCGCTCACGCGGCGTAGTTCGTCGCGCTTCCAGGCGTCCTCGCCTGCGGCCGCGCGGCGGATCGTCGAAATGAGTTCCTCGCGGGAAGTCGTTTTCAGCAGGTACCCATTTGCGCCCAACGCTACAGCCCGAGCCACATAGGTCGGGTTATCGTACGCTGAAAGCATGAGAATACGTAACTTCTCATCTTCCACTCGTAATCGGCTCAGCGTCGTCAAACCGTCCATGCCAGGCATGCTAACGTCGAGGAGAACGACATCAGGGTTAGACCGGCGGACGGCCTTCAACGCATCTTCACCGTTGGCCGCCTCGGCCACAATTTCGAGATCGGTGTCGGCCAGCAGGCTCTTGATACCCAGGCGTATGACTTCATGGTCGTCTGCGATTACCAATCGAATGCTCATGCGAGATTACCCATGCCGGAGTATTTCTTCTTCAGCGCCGTGCATGAGGCACTATTGAGCCCACAGGACTGCGGTCGACAGAAGTCTGGTGAGATTCATGATGCAGATTGATTTTGATGAAAACAAGCACTGATCGCTTCACTTCGCTTTTTGCTTCCGCCGGCCTTTCCGCACGGCCTTGGTCGCTTCGTCGCCTCCCGTTTCCTCCTCGTTCGCCCCCGTGCGGGCGTAGGACTTCGGACGCGCGACAAACTCGCCTCCTTCCCAGCGTAGATTTCGGAAGACGGGCACTGCACCGTTCCATGGTTGCAGACCCTGCTGCGGCAGTTCCTTGTCGCCGGGCGTCAGGGTCAGGCCGGTCACGTAGTTCCAATCCGCGAGCGGCTTGCCGTTGGGATCAACGAACGTGGCGCCCGGTAGGTGGATCGCATGCGAACCGGCTTCGGCAAGTTCGACCAAGGCGGTATATCGTTGCGGCTTGCGTCCCGTGTAGCTGCGCCAGGCATCGGTCTCCATCACGACGGCGAGCGTGTTGCCCGGCTTCGTGGTTTCAATGTCAAACGCTAGCTCACCACCTTGAGGACCGACCCACGCGGGATCGGAAATCTTGTGCGTGGTCACGTTCCAGTGCTCGCGATGCTCCAGGCCCAGAGCGGCCCAGTCGCGCCAGCCGTGCTGGAAGTTGTCGATCAAACGCTCGGACCCGCCCTGCGGCTTCACCTTGGCGGCGGCAAGTTGATCGGGTAACGCGGTGAGACACTCGCTCGTCACGGTGAATTCGTCCACCGTTTGGTATCCCCTCGGCAGCTTGAGCGTGCGGCCGATGTCGTAGGTGATGTTGGCATGAGCGAAAAGCGGCTCATCCAGTGCCATCACCGGACACGCCGCCCCCCACGTCGTGCCGCTCTGCGTTACGTCGGCACTGCGCCAGAAACGCGTGCGTGGGTCACGGCCGTAGCCGTACAGCACTTCCACCTTGCGGATCGCGTGCGGCGTCGAGACGTCGGGGGTGACCTCGAACCTCGGCACGCCGTCCGCCGTGTCGAGCTGCAACCGGCTGTGGGATAGTTGCGGAAATTGAAAGCTCTGCTTGAGATGCGTCTCGAACCACAGCACGCGCGACGCGAACTCGCGCGGTCGGAAGTGATGATTCAGGTGGGTAGAGAAGGCGAGCATGCGTTGCGTGTTCGACGCCGGTAACGTGTTGAATCCCTTGATGACGAGTTCCATCGGCGAGTTGAAGTCATTGGTCGCGCCGAGGAACAGGATTGGGCAGTGGATGCGCGGCCAACTGTTCCGAGGATCGACGGTGCGGTTAAAGAGGTCGAGATCGTGCTGCATCTGCCGTCCCGATCCGGGCAGCCCCCAGAGTTCGTCATGCAGGTAGCCCGAGCCGCCGACCGAAGGAGTGGCCGCCTTCACGCGTGGGTCGTCGGCGGTGAGCACCGTGAGTTGGCCGCCCATGCTGTGGCCGGTGATCCCGAGGCGTTCGCCGTCTACCTCGGGCTGTTGTTCGAGGAACGTCAGCCCACGACGAGCGGCTATCGACAGGAGCGGCCAACTGCTATTGAGCGGATGCGGTGTGGAATAGAGCGTCCCCTCGCCGGGCGACACGTCGTTGTTGTGTTTCGGATCGGAGAACCCCGCCGCGATCCCGGCCCAGTCGGTGTTCGGGTCGGTCGGCTTCTCGACAACCTGCTCGCCCCAGTTGATCGAAAGCGAAGCGTATCCTTGGGAGTTCCAATAGAGCACCTCGCTCTTGCTAGCCTGCTGGCCGCCGCCGTGCAGATGTTCGATTGCCGGGAGATTCGTGCCCCCTTTGGGCACGCCATAGTAAGCCGCCATGCGCGGCTTCTTTCCTTCAAAAGTGCCGACCACGAAGCAGACGTACCGCATTACGCTGCCGTCCTCTTCCCACTCCCGGATGACCTCGATTTCCAACGGGTCTTTACGCGGATCGTAGTCGGCCCAAACCTGTTCCACGGACTGAGGAACCTCGGCGGCGTTTAGCGCGGTCAGCGGCATGAGAAGCACGGCGGCGAGGAAGAGGTGATGCTTCATGATCTGCTGCATGATGTTGGGCTCGCCGCGTGATTGATTCTGTTCATCTGCCAGAACCGAGTTACCGGGTTTCACTTGGATTCCGTCCTGCCTTGCAGGAGCAGGGGCTGGGGATTATCGACGCGACCGGCGGGCCGTACACCTGGGGCCGTCTTCTTTTTCTTGGCTTTCTCGATGCCGAGATCGGCATCCATTGTTGCGATCAGTTCTTGCAAGCGTTTCACCACCTCGGGGTGTTGCGCGGCCACGTCGGTCGTCTCGCTAATGTCCTGATCCAGGTTGTAAAGTCGAGGGGCTTCGGACGAGGCGGCAACACCGAGTTTGTTCTTCGTTCCGTCACCACTTATGCCTTCATGCTCGGAGTCTTTGTCGGACTGTGCCGCGATGGCCAGTTTCCACGGGCCGGATCGTACGGCTTCCAGCTGGTGCCACAGAAAGTAATACAGCGCGTCGTGGGGGGATGCCTTGCTCTGTCCTGAAAGCACGGGCCAGATATCCAGGCCGTCGATTTTGCGGTCGTTCGGGACTTCGCCGCCCGCCAGACGGACCACGGTCGGTAGCACGTCGATCTCGCTCATCATCACGTCCGATGTGGAACCCGCCGCGATTCTGCCCGGCCACCAGGCAATCGTGGAAGTTCGCAGTCCACCCTCCCAGGTGCTGCCCTTGAAGCCGCGCAATGGCGAGTTGCCGGCGACCTTGGCCGCGCCGCCGTTATCGCTGGTGAAAATCACCAAGGTGTTCCCGTCGAGTTTGAGTTCCCGCAGCGTGTCGAGCACGCGGCCAACGCTCCCGTCCATCTCTTCGATCCAGTCACCGTAATCGCCGTTCTTCGATTTTCCTTGGAATGCCTTACCCGGTTTCAGCGGCGAATGAACCGCAGTGTGCGGCAGATACAGGAAGAAGGGCCGGTCTTTCGCGGCGGTAATGAACTTCACGGCCTCCTCGGTATATCGCTCAGTCAGTTGATCCTGAGCAGCCGGTGCTTCGATGACCTTGGTGTCGCGTAGCAGCGGCAGCGGGGGCATCGCGTTCTTGGCCGTCGCCTTCTTGCCGGTGCCGTCCATGTTGTTCGAGTAGGGGAGGCCGAAGAAATGGTCGAACCCCTGACTTGTCGGCAGGAACTCCGGTTGGTCGCCCAAGTGCCATTTCCCAATGCACATCGTGGCGTAGCCCAGTGGTTTCAGAAGATCAGCGATGGTGTTCTCGTTGGGGTTGAGCCCGGCGTTCTTGACCGGAAACAGCACGTCTCCGACGCCAACCCGTTTGGCATAGCAGCCGGTCATCAGCTGTGCCCTCGACGCGCTGCACAGCGGTGCGCAGTAGAAACTGGTGAGCTTCATTCCCTCCGAGGCCATCCGGTCGAGGTTGGGCGTGCGGTTGAGCTTCG
>CAMCTH010000181.1 GCA_945877965.1 Planctomicrobium piriforme
GGCCTATTCTTATTTGCAAGAGTGGCTCCCGAACGTCGGGCAGCGCGTGCTCCGCGACGGCGGGGCCGACCTGATCGGCCTGGGACGGATGGTGCTCTCCTACCCGGAGTTGCCGGCCGACGTCATTGCGGGCCGCACGATGACGCGGAAGAAAATCTGCCGCACGTTCAGCGACTGCACGACCGCCCCGCGCAACGGCATGATCTCCGGCTGCTTCCCGCTCGACCCGTACTACAAGCAGTTGCCGGAACGGAAGCGATTGCAAGAGTTGAAGAACGGATAGTGGCAATTCGCCGGGCGGCGGCGCAGAATACGGGCCTAGCCCGCATCGTCTCGCCCCGCCTGCTGAGGTCTTGCCATGAAACGTCTCGCTCTCGTTGCGTTTTCGCTTCTCGTCGGTCTCGCGCAGGTTGCGGCGGCCGAGTCGCTTGCCGGTCGCAAGCCGAACATTGTCTTTCTGATCACCGATGATCAGGGCTACGGCGACATCTCGGCCCACGGCAACCCCGTGCTCAAGACGCCGAACCTCGATCGGCTGCATGACGAAGGCGTTCGCTTCACCGACTTTCATGTGAGCCCGACGTGCTCGCCGACGCGATCGTCGTTGATGAGCGGCAAGCATGAGTTCAAGAACGGCGTCTCGCACACGATTCTGGAACGCGAGCGGATGAGCTTGAAGACGGTGACGTTGCCGCAGATTCTCAAGACGGCGGGCTACACGACCGGCATCTTCGGCAAATGGCACTTAGGGGACGAGGCCGAGTATCAGCCGGGGCGTCGCGGTTTCGATGAAGTCTTCATCCACGGCACCGGCGGCATCGGGCAGGCGTTTGCGAATTGCAGCAGCGGCGACGCGCCGGGCAACAAGTATTTCAATCCCGCGATTCTGCATAACGGCAAGTTCGAACAGACAGAAGGCTATTGCACCGACGTCTTCTTCAATCAGGCCGAGAAGTGGATCGATTCGGTGCGAGGCAAGCAGCCGTTCTTCTGCTACATCGCGACGAACGCGCCGCACAGTCCGTACATCTGCCTCAAGAAAGATTTGGCACGCTACGCCGACAAAGTCGACGACCCGCAAGCGGCTCACTTCTTGGGCATGGTGGCGAACATCGACGATAACGTCGGCCGTTTGTTGACGAAGTTGAAGCAATGGGACCTGGAGCGCGACACGCTGTTCGTCTTCATGAACGACAACGGCGGGACGGCGGGCTGCAAGGTCTTCAACGCCGGGATGCACGGACAGAAGGGGACGCCGTATCGCGGCGGCACCCGGGCTTCGTCGTTCTGGCGTTGGCCCGGCACGTTGAAGCCGGCCGACTGCGAGCGGTTGGCTGCACACATTGATATCTTCCCGACGTTGGCCGAGATTGCGGGGGCGAAAGTGCCGGGCGAAGTGCAAAAGCAGTTCGACGGGCGGAGTCTGACGTCGCTGCTCGTCGAACCGCAGGCGAAGTGGGACTCGCGGATTCTGTTTACGCACGTCGGCCGGTGGCCGAAGGGGGCCGATGCGAACGACTATAAGTTCGCGAACTGTTCGGTTCGCAATCCGCAGTTCAACATGGTGAGTTCGGGCGGTAAAGCCGGCGATCAGGTTGCCAAGAGTTGGGTGCTGTACGATCTGAAAGCCGACCCGGGCGAGACGGTCGACGTCGCGTCGGCTCATCCGGAGGTGATGAAAGAATTGCAACAGGCTTACGACGCTTGGTGGGCGACGGTCGAACCGCTGACCATCGAGAACAACGACTATCAGGAAGCGAAGGAGAATCCGTTCAAAGTGTGGTACGAACAACAATACGGCGCCGGAGCTCGGGTTCCGAAAGTCGCCGATGCGCCGGTCTCGGAAGCGGCGGGTCCGAAGAAACCGACGGGGAAGCAGGCGCAGCCCGCTCGCAAAGGCGCCGCAGCCGAGAAGAAGGAGCCGGCGAAGAAGCCCGCCGCCAAGAAGCCGGCGAAGGCGGATCCCAATGCACCGGGAGAGATCGATCCGAACCCGGCGTTCGCACCGGTCACCGACGATCCGAAGCTGCCGCGCGTGCTGCTGATCGGCGATTCGATTTCGATCGGCTACACGGTGGATGTGCAGAAGCTGCTCGCCGGCAAAGCAAACGTCCATCGCATTCCGACGAACGGCGGCCCGACGATCAACGGCATCAAGAACATCAAGGCGTGGCTCGGCGAAAAGAAGTGGGATGTGATCCACTTCAACTGGGGCCTGCACGATGTGAAGTACATGGCCGACGGCACGCGGCAGGTCGAACTCGCCGACTACGAGAAGAATCTCCGGACGCTGATCCCGCAAATGCAGTCGGCCGGCAAGACCGTGATCTGGTGCACCACGACGCCCGTTCCCGCAGGCACGCTCAATCCGTTGCGAAAGACGGAGGACGTGCCGGTGTACAACCAGATCGCGGCCAAGGTGGCGGCAGAGTTCAAGCTGCCGGTCGATGATCTGTACACGTTCGCATCCGAGCGGTTGGAGAAGATCCAAATTCCGGCGAACGTTCACTTCACGCCGACAGGTTCAGAAGTGCTGGCCGAACAGGTGTCCGCGGTGATCGAAAAGCATCTGCCGAAAAAATGACGCAAGGCCCGATCGCGTCTGGATAGAGTCGGCCCGAACGTAGACGGCTCGGCCGGAGTCTCGCCCTCTCGATCTCCCTGTTTCGGAAAGTGATTCGCGATGATGTTGTCACTTGTTAGAACGTTTCGCGTGGCGACGGTCGCGCTTCTGGGGTGTTCTTTATTGGGCAACGACGCAGCCCATGCGGCGAAGCGGCCCAACGTGTTGATCATCCTGAGCGACGATCAGGGTTACGGCGACGTCTCGGCCCACGGCAACCCCGTGCTGAAAACGCCGCAGCTCGACAAGTTGCATGGCGAGAGCATTCGGCTGACGGACTTTCACGTCGCGCCGATGTGCACGCCGACGCGCGGGCAACTCATGAGCGGTTGCGACGCTTTGCATACCGGAGCTTCGAGCGTTTGTGCAGGCCGTTCGTTCTTGCGTCGCGGTACGCCGACGATGGCCGAAATCTTCCGCGCCTCGGGCTATCGGACGGGGCATTTCGGCAAATGGCACTTAGGCGACAGCTATCCGAACTTGCCGCACCATCGCGGCTTCGACGAGACGGTGCATCATCTCGGTTGGGGCATTACGGCGATGGCCGACACGTGGCTCAACGATTGCTTCGACGGTCGCTACTTCCACAACGACGAACTCAAGAAGTATCCCGGCTACTGCACCGACGTCTTCTTCGACCTCTCGATGCAGTACATGCGCGAGCGTCAGGCGGCCGGCGAACCTTTCTTCGTCTACTTGCCGACCAACGCGCCGCACGGTCCACATTGGGTGGCGGCGAAGTACGAGGAGCCGTATCAATCGCTCGGCAAAGCGGCGGCCTTCTTCGGCATGATTGCGAACTTGGACGAAAACCTCGGCCGGCTCGATGCGTTCCTCCGCGAGAGCAATTTGTACGACGACACGATCGTCATCTACTTCAACGACAACGGCGCGACCGGCGGGCGCGACATCTACAACGCCGGCATGCGGGGGCACAAGACGACCTACTACGACGGCGGCCATCGCGCGATGTGCTTCATCCGCTGGCCAGGCGGCAAATTGCGTCCCGTCGGCGACGTGGCCGAACTGACGCAGGTGCAAGATCTGCTGCCGACGCTGGTGGAACTTTGCGACTTGAAGACGCCCGCAGAAGCGAAGTTCGGCGGCGCGAGCTTGGCCGGACTGTTGCGCGGTACGCAGAAAAAACTCGCTCCGCGGACGCTCGTCGTGCAGTACGGGCAAGAGCCGAAGAAGTGGGAGGCGTGCGTGTTGCGTGACAAATGGCGGCTCGTTCACGGCAAAGAACTGTACGACGTCGCTTCCGATCTGGCGCAGGAGCGAGACCTGGCGGAGAAGCATCCCGAGATCGTCGCCCAACTGCGCGAGCATTACGAGCAATGGTGGTCGGGCGTTGAGCCGCGGTTGTACGACTTCAGCCCGGTGAGCATCGGCGCACCGCAGGCGAACCCGGTGATGCTCTGCTCGGCCGATTGGGCGAACGTCTACTGTGACAACATGAACGACCTCCGGACCGGCAAGCGAATCAACGGTCCGTGGCATGTGTTGGTCGAGCAGGCCGGCGAGTATGAGATCGAGCTTCGCCGCTGGCCGCGCGAGGCTGACGCCCCTATCACCGCCCCGCTCCCGCGCTTTCAAGCCGTCGATGGTTTCCTGCAAACCGGCGTTGCGCTACCGATCGAAAAGATTCGACTCCAGATCGGCGACGCCCTCGACGAGACCCGGCCCGTCGCCGCCGACGACAAGATGATCGTCTTCACCGCGAATCTGCCGGCTGGTAAGACCGTCATGCAATCGTGGTGCTATAAAGCCGACGGCACGCCGCTCTGCGGAGCCTATTTTGCCTACGTTCGCCGCAAGTAAATTTTGTTCTTCACGCATCGCCTTCAGGAGATACGCCCTGTGATTACGCTTCGAAAATTCAAATCCGCGCTCGCCGCCATCGCCGTTTTGCTGCTCGCCGCGCCGTTCGCACAGGCCGAGGAAGAAGCCGGCTTTCGTCCCTTGTTCGACGGCAAGACGCTCAATGGATGGGTGCAGCGCGCCGGCAAAGCGAAGTATGCCGTGGAGGACGGCGCCGTCGTCGGTACGACGGTCCTTGGCACGCCGAACAGCTTCTTGTGCACCGATCGCGACTACGGCGACTTCATTCTCGAACTCGAATTCAAAGTCGATCCCGAGATGAACTCGGGCGTGCAGATTCGCAGCGAGTATACGGCCGAGGAAAAGAAACTCGACACGACGCGGAGCGGCAAGCCGGTCACCGTGCCGGCGAATTCCGTCTACGGTTACCAAGTCGAGATTGACCCGTCGAAGCGGGCTTGGACCGGCGGCATTTACGACGAGAAGCGTCGCGCCTGGATCAACGATCTCGAAGGGAAGACCGAGGCCCGCAAGGCGTTCAAGCAAAACGAATGGAACAAGTTCCGCGTCGAGTGCCGTGGCGACTCGATCAAGACCTGGATCAACGGCGTGCCGGCCGCCGATTTGAAAGACGGGATGACGCCCAAAGGTTTCATCGCCCTGCAAGTCCATGCGACGAAGAAGCCGGAGCCGATGGAAGTCCGCTGGCGGAACATCAAGATCAAGGAACTGTAAGCCCCGGTTGATGCGAGAATCCTCGCGTTGGGCGCGGTGCATCAGTGCCGGCGTCGTGTTTGGCGAAGATTGATCTTGTCGCCGCCGTCGCACATTGGCATCATCCCCCGCCTTCGCTGCAGCACGCTCTGCGGCGAAGGCGAAAGCGTCTCTCGGCCGTGTCGCTCCGGCGATGCGAAACGTTCGGCAAGGATGCCGAGCACCGACCGGGACGCAATGAATCCAGGGAGGGATTCTCGGATGACGATTCTGCAGGCGTTGGCGGTCTGCTGCGCGCTCGGTGCTCCGGCAAACGGAGTTTCCGGCGGCGGTAATGAAACGGTCCTTCTCGATTTCACCGCCTCGTGGTGCGGCCCGTGTCGGCAAATGCAGCCGACCGTCGAGCGACTCGCCGCCCAAGGTTTTCCGGTTCGCCAGGTCGACGTCGATCGCGAGCAAGCTTTGTCGCAAAAGCATCGCGTCTCGGGCGTGCCGTGCTTTGTGATGTTGGTCAACGGCCGAGAAACGGGCCGTATCGTCGGCGCGACGAGCTACGAATCGCTCGCTGCTTTGATTCAAAAAGCCAATCCCGCCGACGCGGCAAACGCGCATGCAACGACCGCCGCGAACGGCAACAACGCCAACGGCGGAACGATTGATCCGACCCTCGTCGAACGGTTGCTCACCGCGACAGTTCGCATCCATATCGAAGACGGCGACGGCCGCTCGGTCGGCACCGGCACGATCATCGACGCCCGCGACGGCGAGGCCCTCGTGCTCACTTGCGGTCACATCTTCCGCGACTCGAAGGGCCAAGGCCGCATTACGGTCGATCTCTTCGGGCAGGGTACGCCGCAAGCCGTTCCGGCTCGCGTCATCGGCTACGATCTCGAAAGCGACGTCGGCTTCCTCAGTTTCCGCCCCGGCGTGAGCGTGACGGCCGCGCGGATCGCGCCGCCCGGCTTTCGCGCCCAGCCGCACGATCCGGTCGTCAGCATCGGTTGCAATCACGGCGACCCGGCGACGGCGCGGGTCCGCAAAGTGACGACGATCGACAAGTTTCTCGGCCCGCCGAATCTGCAAGTCGCGGGCCAACCGGTGCAGGGACGAAGCGGCGGCGGTTTGTTCAATCGCGACGGACTGGTCATCGGCGTCTGCAACGCGGCCGATCCGGAAGACGACGAAGGTCTGTTCGCCGCGCTGCCGGCGATCCAGGCCGAGTTGAATCAATTGGGGCTCTCGAAGTTCTGTTTGCCGGCCGAAGCGCTGGCCGTCGCCCCGCCGCCGACGTTCCCGACCCGCATGCCGCCGGTCGGTCACGCCGATCCGCACGTCGGCATGGTGCAGACGTCGAGCAACGTACCGGCGACCGTCGCCCCGCCGCCGAGCATGATCGCTGCGACCGGCATGACGCCGCCGGCGTCGAGTTCCTTCTCGCAGGCCGAGCAAGCCTTTGCCGCCGAGTTGAACAACCTGCCGGCCGGGGCCGAGGTGGTCTGCATCGTTCGCCCCTTGCACGACCCGCGAGCCAAGAGCCGCGTCGTGACGCTCGATCACGCCTCGCCGGAGTTCTTGCAGCAATTGGTCGCCGATCAACGCCGCCAAGATGCCCGCGTGCCGACCTCTTTTGAAGTTCCCAAAGAGACCGAGGAAGCATCGCCGATCGCCCCCAATTCGACCTGGGCGCCAAGCTGGAAACAGCCAAAACCTTAAGAGTGTGGCGAATCGTCGTTGCCGCAAGTCGTTGTTTTATAATGGCTTGTGTCGGAGGCTAGTGGTTTTCCGCTAGGGTGCCGGACGTTTGCGATGAACTCATAAGCAGCGAGCTAACCTTTATTGAAAGGTTTCTGCTTATCTCCCTGCTTGGGGTCGTGATCATGCCGCTGTTCGTCGTGGGAATCGCCGTGTTCAACATGGCGCTCGGCTTCGTGCTGGCGGTTTACCTCGGCGCAGCGCCGCGGTTCACGAACTCGCGGGTCCCGTTTCTGCGCGAAGGGCGTAAAGAACCGTCGCCGCTGATTCGCCGATTGCTCGCGTTCTTGCCGAAGCGGAAAGCGGCCCCCTTGCCGTAGCGACGGTCGTCGGTTTCTAATCGACGCCGCGTTGCATCGGGCAGCGCTGCAGCTCACTCCGTCGTTCGGCCCCGCGGTATCCTCGGCATGTTGTTGTATTGCATTCGTCACGGTGAGACGACGTACAATGCCGAAGGTCGAATTCAGGGGCAACTCAACACGCCCCTTTCCGGAATGGGTTTGCGACAGAGCGCCGCCGTTGCGCGGGCCTTATCCGGCGAACCGATCGAGACGGTCGTCAGCAGTCCCCTTTCGCGCGCTTGGGAGACGGCTCAACCGTTGGCCCAAGCGCTCGGTCTGACGGCCTTGCCTGACGATCGACTCAAAGAACTCAACGCGGGCGTGTTCCAAAACCTGCTGCCCGACGAAATGGCCGCGCAGTATCCGGAAGCGACGGCGCGCTGGAAGGCGCACGATCCCGATTTCCAGATCCCCAGCGGCGAGTCGCGTCGGCAATTGATGGAGCGCGGGACGGCGGCGCTGCTCGACGTCATGCGCTCGGGTCGAAAGTCGGCGGTGGTCGTCGCCCACGGCGGCGTACTGACCGCGGCCTTCAAAGGACTGCTCGGCATTCCCGCCGAACGGAGTCCGTTTATGCTCTACAACGGCTCGATCAGCCTGCTGCAACTGACCGAAGGGAGCCACGCCCAAGTGCGGCTGTTGGTTCTCAACCGGATCGACCATCTGCACGACGCCGACGGTCCGCTGACGACGCGCATGGGCGACCTGTAAAATCTTAGCCCCCGGAGATAGACGCAAAGCGTCGTACGCCGGGGGAGAGTTGAGCCGGCCGCACATTTAGCGCCGTCTCTCCGTCGAGCGCGAACCGCATTCCCCCCGGAGACTCGCTGGGGGCTAACAGTGCGCTACGAATTCAATTCGAGAATGATCTCGACTTCGACCGAGATGTTGCCCGGCAGCGAGCCCATGCCGACGGCGCTGCGAGCGCCGATGCCGTTCTCTTCGCCGAAGACCTGGGCGAACCCTTCGCTGAAGCCGTTGATGACGGCCGGGTGCGCGTTGAA
>CAMCTH010000182.1 GCA_945877965.1 Planctomicrobium piriforme
TCTCGCCGCCGCCGCATCACGACATCTACTCGATTGAAGACCTCTCGCAACTCATTCACGATTTGAAGAACTCAAATCGCGATGCCCGGATCAGCGTCAAACTGGTGGCCGAGGTCGGCGTCGGCACGGTTGCCGCCGGCGTATCGAAAGGCAAGGCCGACGTCGTGCTGATCGCCGGTTACGACGGCGGTACCGGCGCCAGCCCGCTCACGAGCATTAAGCACGCCGGCATTCCGTGGGAACTCGGCCTCGCCGAGACGCACCAAGTGCTGGTGAAGAACGACCTCCGCGGCCGCATCGTCGTGCAGACCGACGGCCAACTTCGGACGCCGCGCGACGTGGCGATCGCTGCGTTGCTCGGGGCCGAAGAGTGGGGCATCGCCACGGCGTCGCTCGTCACGATCGGCTGCATCATGATGCGGAAGTGTCATCTCAACACCTGCCCGGTCGGCATCGCCACGCAAGATCCGTCGTTGCGAGCCAAGTTCGACGGCAAGCCCGAGTATGTGGTGAACTACTTCTTCCTCGTGGCCGAGGGGCTGCGCGAGATCATGGCCTCGCTCGGTTTCCGCACCGTCAACCAGATGGTCGGCCGCGTCGACATGCTGCACACCCGCGAGGCCATCAACCACTGGAAGGCGAAGGGCCTCGACTTCAGCGAGATGCTGTTCAAGCCGCAAGTGCCGCCGCACATCAAAACGTACTGTGCGGAGAAGCAGGACCACGGCCTCGAAAAGTCGCTCGACGTGACGACCTTGCTCGATCTCTGCAAGCCCGCGCTCGAAGACGCCAAGCCGGTGAAGCACGATGTGCCGATCAAGAACATCAACCGCACGGTCGGCACGATTCTGTCGGGCGAAGTGACCAAGAAGTACGGCCCGAAGGGGCTGCCGGAAGACACGATCCAACTCAACTTCCGCGGCACGGCGGGCCAGTGCATCGGTGCGTTCGGCGCGCCGGGCGTCACGCTTCGCGTCGAAGGCGACGTGAACGACGGCTGCGGCAAAGGGCTGTCGGGCGGCAAGATCATCGCCTTCCCCGATCGCCAAAGCGACTTCCCGCCGGAGAAGAACATCATCGCAGGCAACGTCGTGCTGTACGGTGCGACGGCCGGAGAGGTGTACCTCAACGGCATCGCCGGCGAACGCTTCTGCGTCCGCAACAGCGGTGCGAAAGCGGTCGTCGAAGGCGTGGGCGATCACGGTTGTGAGTACATGACCGGCGGCATCGCCGTCATTCTCGGCCCGACGGGACGCAACTTTGCGGCCGGCATGAGCGGCGGCATCGCCTACGTGCTGGACGAAGCCGGCGATTTCCCGCGCCGCGTGAACAAGGAGATGGTCGAACTCGATCCGCTGTCGGCGGATGACGAAACGGAGCTGCGTCATCTGATCGGTCGCCACGTCGAATACACCGGCAGCCCGCTCGGCCGCCGCGTGCTCGACGATTGGGACGAACTCAAGTTGAAATTCGTGAAGGTCATGCCGGTCGATTACAAGAAAGCTCTCGAAGCGATGCACAAAGAAAAGCAAGCGTCCGCCGGCAAGCCCGCCGCGCAGACCGCGGAGGTGGCCCGTGGGTGATGTCAAAGGTTTCTTGAAGCACAAGCGGAAGCATCACAGCAACGAGCCCGCCGCCGAGCGCGTGAAGCACTACAACGAGTTTCTCGTCGTGCTCAGCGAAGAAGAAGTCAAAACGCAAGGCGCGCGGTGCATGGACTGCGGCATTCCGTTCTGTCACACCGGCTGCCCGCTGGGAAACATCATTCCCGACTGGAATGACCTGACCTATCGCGGTCGCTGGAAAGATGCGCTCGAACGACTGCACAGCACCAACAACTTCCCCGAGTTCACGGGCCGCGTTTGCCCGGCGCCGTGCGAGAACGCCTGCGTGCTGGGGATCAACGAAGATCCGGTTGCGATCAAAGAGATCGAAATGACGATCGCGGATCGTGGTTTCGACGAAGGTTGGATCACCGCCGAGCCGCCGGAAGCCCGGACCGGCAAGAAGGTCGCCGTCGTCGGCAGCGGACCGGCTGGCTTGGCTGCTGCGCAGCAATTAAACCGAGCCGGACATCTCGTCACCGTCTTCGAACGGGCCGATCGACCAGGCGGCTTGCTCATGTACGGCATCCCCGACTTCAAGCTGGCCAAAGACAAGGTCTGGCGGCGCGTGAAGCAGATGGAAGGCGAAGGGATTACGTTCCAATGCAACGCCAACATCGGCGTCAATGTGCCGACCCAAAAACTCCGCGATGAGTTCGACGCGATCGTGCTATGCGGCGGCTCGACGGCGGCCCGCGACCTGCCGATCCCCGGCCGCAACCTGAAGGGAGTCCATTTCGCAATGGAGTTCCTGCCGCAGCAGAACAAGCGGAACCAAGGGGACAAAATCCCCGTCGAGAGTGGCGGCATCCTGGCCGGCGGCAAGCATGTGATCGTCATCGGCGGCGGCGACACCGGCAGCGACTGCACCGGGACGTCGAATCGTCAGGGAGCGATCAGCGTCACCCAGTTCGAACTGCTGCCGCAGCCGCCGGACCTCGGCTACTTCCCGCGCGCGGCCCAGCGCCCGCAGCATTCGCCGTGGCCCTATTGGACGATGATGCTCCGCACGAGCACGTCTCACGAAGAGGGCTGCGATCGCCACTTCAGCATCCTGACGAAGGAGTTCCGCGGCGACGAGCAAGGGAACGTGAAGTCGCTCGTCACGTGCACGATCGAGTGGTACCAAGAGAACGGCCAGCACAAGTTCCGCGAAGTGCCGGGCTCCGAAAAGGTGTTCCCCTGCGATCTCGCGCTCTTGGCGATGGGCTTTCTCGGCCCCGAAAAGCCGGGCCCGATCGCCGACCTCGGCCTCGAACTCGATGCCCGCGGCAATGTGAAGGCCGACGCCGAGTATCGGACGAGCGTCGACGGCGTCTTCGCCGCCGGCGACTTGCGTCGCGGCCAATCGCTCGTCGTTTGGGCGATCCACGAAGGTCGCGAGGCGGCCCGCGCGGTCGACAAGCACCTGATGGGCGTCACGCACCTGCCCAGCACCCACTCCGGCGACTACGCCTGGAAGTAAGCCTCGCGACGACCGCCGCAAACAATAGAGCCCCGGGATCATGATCCTGGGGCTATTTTATTTAGCCGCTGGGCTCGTCCCCGTGAGTGGTCCGCAGCGAAGGACCGCTTACTGACGTGCGCGGCTCGGACGGACGTCGATCGCGATTCTTTCCGAGTCGCGCACGTCAGTAAGCGGTTCCATCTGCGAAGCGCGTTGCCGGCTGCTACTTGGCGTCCGGCAACGTGACGGGACTCGCTGAGAAGCGGTCGTCGTATTCGGAGTGGGCGAGGCGGACGAGGAGCATCTTTTGCACTTGGGTCTCGGCCTCGACGTCGGTGAAGAACTGATGACCGAGGCTGCCTGGACGTTGCGGTCGCGCGGTGACGACGAGCATTTGACCGGGCGCGAGCTGGGCTGAGCAGCGGAGTTGGTCGAGCACTTCGTGCGGCGGGCCGAATTCGATCTGGAACATCCCGTCCCCCGGCACGAATCGCTTTTGCGGCTTGCCGTGTTCCAACTCGGGCGTCATTTCTAGTCGCACGCCGCCGTCCCCTTGTGGGAACGCGCGAGTCGCGAACAATCCTTGCACTTGTTCGTAGGTCCGCCCTTCGACGCGGCCGTCGTCGGTCCGCATCAGCACCGAAAGCTCGGGCCGACGTTCACGCTCGCCCAGGACGAGAATGTTGGCGCGGCGGCCGGCCCCGATTCGCAACTGCCGCTGCTTCGCGGTCGGCCGATGCTCGGGATCGATCGGCTTCGGCGCACTTTCCGCATTCGCGCCGGCGGTCGTCGTGAGATTCGTGCTGAGTTGCAATCGTCGTTCGAGCAGAATCGGCATCGGGCCGCTGATGATCCCGGCGCGGAATCCGTTCGACTCCAGTCGTCGTCGCAACTCGGGCGAGAAGTGGAGTTCGTCGATTTCTTCCCACACCGTCTCGGTCATCTCGGCGTCGTTCGGCGAGAAGCGGACGAACAGCACGTCGAGGATCACGCTGTTCTTGGCGAGCGACGGCGTCGTCAGCGGCGACTTCGTCGGCAACGTCAGATGCGTCATGCATCCGGTCGTGAAGACGAGCAGGCTGAAGAGCAAAGAAAGCCGCCGCATGATCGCCTCATCGTCGCGCGAACAACGGCGTTGGCCGAACGTCGTCCGCTGATTGAAATTGCGGCGATACGGTAGTCCGCAGCCGCAACGGCGTCAATGCAGGCAGGCACAGAGTGTTTCGCCGGCAATGACGGCGAAGCGACCGATCCGTCTTAGACGCGGAAGAGCCGCGGCGTCGCGACGCGGTTGCCGAAGATACGGCCGTGCTTGAGGCGGAGCGCGGCAAAGTCGTCGTTCAGCCAGGAGAACGAATCGGGCGCGGCGGCGGCCGTCCAGCGTCGGGCCAACTGCTGCATCTCGGCATGATAGTGATCGCAACCGCGGCCGTGGAAACGAGTGCCGCCGCCGTAGCGACGCAGATCGCCGTCGAACTGCGGCGAGGCGTGCCACAACTCATGCACCAGCACGGCGAGTTTCTCTTCCCGCGGCAGATCGAGGAACCGCGGCACGTAGAGGCTGAGCAGATAGAGGGCCGGCACGCCGGTCGGCGTCGACGGCAGCGGATTGATCCGCCAGGTGCGATGGCGACGCACCGTCGTCTCGGCCCCGTCGCGGAAGCGGAGCGGCGTCATCGTCGCCTGCACGCCGTAGGGGCCTGCCCGACGCGTCTGGCAGATGCGGAAGACGATCTGCTCGCAGACGATGTGCTGCAGCTCAGAGAGCCTGCTACAGGCGTCGACCGCCAACTCGCGGACGGCGGTCGTCACGTCGAAGCCGACGGGGGCAATTCCCCGCCGGGAGACGGACGTCGGTAACGGACGGCCTCCTGCCATCGCCGACCTACTACTTAGACAATGCAGCGACGCAAATCACCGCTGAACGGACGGACTACTTGGCATCGCCTTCGAACGACGGAGCCGCAGCCTTGGCAGCCGTACGATCGCGAACGCCGACGAGTTCCAGCACCGCGCGGGTACCGGCGTCGCCCAATCGCGGCTTGGCCAAACGCATGATGCGGGTGTAACCGCCGTTGCGATCGGCGAAGCGGGGAGCGATGTCGTCGAACAGCACCTTCACGGCTTGCTTGTCGCCGACCATGACCAACGCCTTGCGACGCATAGCCAGCGACGGCGAGACGGCCTTGTTCCACTGCTTCCACTTATCGCTCTTGCGCCAGGTGCGCCAAGCGTCGGTGTTGCGAGCGGCGTCGGTGCCGAACGCCTTCGCTTCGTTGCGAATGGCGGCCGAGCGACGGGCCAGCGTGATCGCCTTCTCGACGAGCGGGCGAACTTCCTTCGCCTTCTCGAGCGTGGTGATAATGCGGCCCTTGACCTTCGGCTTGTTGTCGTCGAGTTCCGCGTCGCGTTCGGTCAAGAACAGCGCCGAGGCGAGGCTGCGCAGCAAAGCCCGTTGATGGCTGGGGCTGCGTCCGAGGATTCGACCTTTTCTACGATGTCGCATGGCAAGCTAATCCGGTGATCTAAATCTGAAAAAGTGTTGTTGGTGACGCGTCGTGAGCGACGTCGTAAAGCCGAGGCTTTAGACGCTGCCGCCGACCGGCAACCGCATGCCCAGTCGCAAGCCGAGCGACGTGAGCTTTTCGCGGACTTCGTTCAACGTCGTCTCGCCGAAGTTGCGAACTTCGAGCAGTTGATCGGGCGTTTTCACGACGAGGTCGCGCACGGTGTGGATGTTTTCCGATTCCAGGCAGTTCATCGCCCGAACCGAGAGTTGCAGTTCGGCCAGGCTCATGCCGAGCTTGGCTTCGCCGGCGGCGTCGATCGGCATCATGGCGGCCGAACGGCTTTCGGCGAACACCTGCGAACCGAGTTCGTGATATTGCACGAACGGGTTGAGGTGCTTGCGGAGAATCTTGGCCGCTTCGACCAGCGCCATCTCGGGACCGATCGAACCGTTGGTCCAGATCTCGAGCGTGAGCTTGTCGTAGTTGGTCTTTTGACCGACGCGGGTCTCTTCGATTTCGTAGCGAACGCGAGTGACCGGGCTATAGACCGCGTCGACCGGGATGATGCCGATCTCGACGTTCGGGCTGTGCTCGCCGGCCGGCACATAGCTACGACCGTTCTCGACGACCATCTCGACGATGAACGGGACGTCGCCGGTCAGCGTGGCGATGACGTGATCGCGGTTGATCACTTCGACCGTGCCGTCGGTTTGGATGTCGGCGCCGGTGACCACGCCCTTGGTGGTCTTCTCGATGCGAATGACCTTCGTCGTCTCGCCGTAGTTCTTAACGACGATCGCCTTGATGTTGAGGATGACGTCGGTGACGTCTTCGACCACACCCGGGATCGTGGTGAACTCGTGCTGCACGCCTTGGATCTTGACCTGGGTGACCGAGCTGCCTTCGAGGCTCGACAGCAGGATGCGGCGGAGGCTGTTGCCGACCGTCGTGCCGAAGCCCCGTTCGAACGGCTCAGCCGTGAACTTTCCGTAGGTCGACGACAAGGTCTCGCGCTCGCAGGCAACCGTGCTCGGCAGTTCTAAACCGCGCCAACGAACTCGCATAGCAAACCCTCCGGAAGATACAGCCGAATGTACGAAATAAAGTCGCCGCATCGCCCCCCGGCGACAAGGCGGCCCGAAGATAACTTCGGGCACCGCTCTACGAACTTATGTGCAAACTGAACCGACGCGACTTAGACGCGGCGCTTCTTGGGCGGCCGGCAGCCGTTGTGCGGCAGCGGCGTCACGTCTTCGATCGACTTGACCGACAGGCCGGCCATTTGCAGGGCGGTGATGGCGCTTTCGCGACCGCTGCCCGGGCCCTTGACCTTCACTTCCACTTCCTTGACCCCGTACTTGGCGGCCTTTTCGGCGGCCTGTTGGGCGGCGCACTGACCGGCGAACGGCGTGCTCTTACGGCTTCCCTTGAAGCCGCTGGTGCCGGCGCTGGCCCAGCACAGAACGTCGCCCTTGGTGTCGGTGACGGTGACGACCGTGTTGTTGAACGTCGCTTTAACGTGGACCATGGCCAACGTCACGTTGCGGCGGACCTTGCGGCGCTTCGCAGCGGCGGCTCCGGTCGATTGCGTGGCTTGCGTATTCACAGACGGAAAACTCCCTCAAGGCAATTACAAATTCTACTTGGCTCGAATCAATTAGCCGCAGCGGTCCAACACACGAAAGGCCGTGCGTCGGACGACGCAGGACTACTTCATATCCTTCACGCCCTTCTTGCCGGCGACCGTCTTCTTCGGTCCCTTCCGGGTACGGGCATTGGTCTTGGTGCGCTGGCCGCGAACCGGCAAACCGCGGCGATGACGAATGCCGCGGTAGCAGGCAATGTCCTTCAGCCGCGAAACGTTTTGCGACAATTGACGGCGCAGCTGGCCTTCGACGACGTAGTCCTTGTCGAGCAACGCCGACATACGGGCCAGCTCATCTTCGTGCAGTTCACGGGCGGGAGCCTGCGGATTGACGCCGGCCTTGCGGCACAGCTCCAACGCAACTTGGTTTCCGACGCCGTACAAATACGTCAACGAGATCCACGTGGGCTTATCGTTGGGAATGTCGACACCCTGCAAACGCGGCATACCGCTCGACTCCTCAAATGTGGCGCAACTGCGCCGAACTTGCACTCAATGAACGAATTAAAACTAGCGAAGCCGGATCGACTTCGATGGTGGACGAATTAACCCTGGCGCTGCTTATGGCGCGGGTTCTCGCAGACGACGAAGAGCACGCCGCGCCGCTTGACGAGCTTACACTTATCGCAAACCTTCTTCACGCTGGCACGGACTTTCATGGCTCTCTCACTCCGCCTCGGCGGCCTAACTAAAGCACGGCAGTATAAGGTTCAATGATCGGCTCGGTAAAGGGGCTTAGCAGCGGTTTTTTTCGCCACCAAGACCGGGGGGTACGTCCCCACGGCTTTCCCAGGCATTACCGTGCGGCAGGACCCTGATAATCGGGGCCCGCCGTCAGCAAAAACGGCCCATCCTTCGTCATTGCTATCGTGTGTTCAAAATGGGCGCTCGACTTGCCGTCGAGCGTCACTTGCGTCCAATGGTCCGACAGGGCTTTGACCCGCTTCGTACCGATGTTGACCATCGGCTCGACGGCGATCACGAGCCCCGGCTTCAAATCGAAATCGCCGCCCCGCTTCAGCTGCGAGCTGAGGA
>CAMCTH010000183.1 GCA_945877965.1 Planctomicrobium piriforme
ACAAAACCAGTCATTTTCCTCAGCAATAACGGAAGTCTTCACTATTCCTGACCAACTTGGACTTCTGTCGGGCACGTCCCAATTGGAAAAAATCTCGATCGAAAACTCCCCGATAACGGGAACCGGCCTGATCTATCTATCACGACTGCCGAACTTTAAACGGCTCTCGCTTGCCGGTCGAAACCTCTCGGATGCCGGCTTAGCGAGTTCGCTGGCCGCGCTCACCGGCTTGGAAAACCTTAACGTCGGACGTTCGCCGATTACCAACATCAATTTCGTCCGGGGAATGTCGAAGCTCACTAATCTCAACTTTGGTGAATCTGAGGTCAGAGATCTTTCCGGGCTGCAAGGATTGCCGGAGTTGGTATTTCTCAATTTGTGGAATACCAATGTCACCGATAGTGCCCTCGGGCCTCTACATCAGCTTCCGAAAATCGAGATGATCAGTTTGGCTGATACCAACGTGACCGATGCCGGCCTGAGCGGTCTCGAACAATTGACGTCGCTCAAGAATCTAACTTTGTCAGGGACGTATGTGACCGTAGCCGGTGCGGAGAAGCTGCAAAGCAAACTGCCGAACTGCAAGATCAGCGTCAAAACCAAGCCCGGGACACCGCCGGTCGTTGCTGCGGTCGCCACGCCGGTTGGTTTGCCAACTCCTCCCATCGCGCCGATTGCTCCTGTTCAAGTTGCAACATCAGCTCCCGCCGAACGCCGACCGGTGCCTGAGGTGAAAGAGCGGGCTGAGCAGTTGGCGATCATCAAGGACATTTTCAAAGACGATTACGCCGCCGCGCTCAAAGCACCCGACCAAAAGGGGACGCTGGCCCAAAAGCTGTTGAAGCAGTCCGATGCGTCGGGAGCGAACTCGGCCGAGTCGTACGCCCTGCTCAGCGAAGCCCAAGCGCTGGCCGCCGACGCCGGCGATGCGCTGACGCTCCGCTCCGTCTTGGACGAACTGACGCGGACGTTCGAAGTCGACGTCGCCGCCACGCACGTCGCCGCGTGGGACGAACTGTTGCGCAAGCCGCGCCCCAACCCGGTGATGAAGTCGCTGCACGATGAAGCGGTCGCGTTGTTCCGCGCCGGCGTAAGCGACGGCCGGCTCGACGATGCCAAGCAGTATGCCGATTTCGCCCTGAACACCACGCGCCGGCTGCGCGATCCGGCCTTGACCAAGGATGCGAACGATCGGAACGTCGCCCTAGCGGCCCGCCGGACGGAGTGGGACGCGGTGAAGGGGGCGGCCGAAAAACTTGTCGCCGCGCCCGACGATGCCGCCGCCCAGCTCACGATCGGTCGCTATCGGGCGTTCGTCGAACAAGATTGGCGCGGCGCGTTGCCGATGCTCGCCCAAGGGAACGACGAAGTCCTCAAGAAACTCGCCGCTCAAAGCTTGGAGCCGACGAACGACGCGGCGAAGTTGGCCGCGATCGGCGACGCCTGGTGGGACGCAGCCCTCGCCGCACCGGCGACGAAGAAGGCCGACTTCTATGCCGGCGCGCGATTCTGGTATGCCCAAGCCGCGCCGATCTTGACCGGCCTGCAAAAGACGCGGATCGAAAAGCGAGCCGCCGACGCCGCCGCGCTGATCCCCGAGCCGAAAATTCCGGCGACGCGCCTGGCCGTGCTGCCGCAATACGCCGCGTCGGCCGCCGCGCCTGCAACGCAGCCGGGGAGCGGCATGCCGGTTCCGTTCTTCCCCGCTCCCGCGCCGGGATCGCAACCGCCTCCGGTCACGCCGCCGACGATTTCTCCGCCGCCGGCATCGACCAATAATCCGCGAGCGGTCGGGGCGGTGCCGCCGCGACCGTTGCCCGTCGGGTTCCGTCTGCCGCCGAACGCGCTGCCCGGGCTCGTCGGCCGCATGACGGTGACGCAAAACGGACAAGGGATCGATGCGGGCGTGCTCTTCACCTATCAGCCCGGCATGGTTTTCTTGCACGACACGGTCGCGTCGCTGCTCGGCCCCAACGCCCCGGCGATCATCTCGGCCAAGGGAATCACCATTCAAATGGCCGGCGTGCTCTATGTGCCGAGCGATATGGAAGTGGCCGTCTGGCACGCGGGGGGATCGAGCACGGGCGGCAATGTGTTTCTCTATCTCGACGGTCGCGAGGTGAGCAACGTCGGCGACGACAAAGGGAAGAACAACCCGTATCGCTTTTCGATGACGAAGGGGGAACACGCGATCGGCTGGAAGTTCCGCGGCGGCCAACTCGGCAACTCGCTCGTCGATTTCTACGATGGCAAGACCGGCGAGCCGCTGGCCGTGTACGCCACCGCGGAGATCCTCGGCGCAACCCGCAACCTGCCGACGCGCCAACAGATCGACAACTCGGCCGACGAACGACGCCCAACCCGCCCGACAATGCTGCCGCCGATCTACACCGGTCCCGCAGCGGCGCCCGCATTGCCGTCGACGAACCCGCCGCCAAACGGCGCAGCAGGCAACGTCGACCCCGAGCGACGCGCCGCCGAGTGGATCATTCGAGTCGGCGGCAGTGGCACGGCCGTCGGGCTGGACGGACAAACTTTTAGGTTTCCTGAGACGCCGCTTCCACAGGGGCCATTTAACATCAGAAGTGTGAGCCTCGATAAAATCCAAGCAATTCGCGACGACGACCTCGTGAACCTTGCGGGCCTTCCCAAACTTCTTCAGATTCAGTTTAGCGGCACCTCCATCGTTGGACACGGACTGAAGCATCTTGCCGCATCGGCACAATCGATGGGGACCGTTTGCATCGACACACCGACGATTACCGACGAGGTTTTTTCCCACGTCAGCATGTTCGAAAATATGAATTCGTTGATCTTACGAGAATCCAGCATTACCGGACTACAACTGCATCAACTAGCCGCTCTTAAGAAACTCAATTCAATTTCTATCGAACGCTCGAAAATTACCGATGCCGGACTCGCACAAGTTGCTCAATTGCCCGCGGGTATCGCCCTCACCTTATCGCAAACGCAAATTACCGACGTCGGTCTCCAAAACCTCGCAAAACACGGAGGCGGTCTGAAACGCGTCACTTTGCGACAAACCCAGGCGACGGAGGCGGGTATCGAGCAACTTCGAAAAGCCCTGCCCAATTGCTTCATTGGGTACTGACCTGATCTCCCGATTGCCGCAACGACGGCAAACGTCTAGCGCAATTCTTCCCGAGCCGCGCACGTCAGTAAGCAGCGGCAGCGGTTACCCGCGAAGGGCCGAGCGCCGGGCAAGCCCGGCGGCTAAACGTTGGTTGCAGTTTTTCCTCCTTGAAATTGGGCCGGCCTCTATGGCATGCTCGCTCGCGTTGATTCGACGTGGACTGCGGACCTTCGGGTTTCGAAACTTTCGCCGGAGCCAATCGTGCGAAAGCAGAATCGTTGCGTGAACGTCGCGATCTCCCTCGGCCCGCTTGTGTCGAGCGATCGCGACCCAGCCCCCTTCGTGAGTTGGCCGAGTCCGTGCTCGGGCGACTTGCCGTAGGACGGTGCGCGACGACGCCAGTCCGCTGCCGACTTCGCAAGAAGCCGGTGGTAGTCGAATCGACCCCCTGCGGTCCGGATGGTTCGAGGGCGGAACTTGTCGATCGGGGCACGTCTTCTCTCAGAAGACCCACGATCGTCATGTTGCGTGGCTCGCGCGAAACGGCCCGCGTCTCCGACGGTGTGCGACATCCGGAACGATGTGCCGTACCCAGAAACGTCGGAGCGAAACTTCAGGTCTTCGCGACCTGAGCGGGGTTCGTTCAGTGCATCGTCGCTCGGCCGGCCGAACTACTTGAGTTCGCGCGGCGAGAGAAGGTCTCGAGACGTCGGTTACGACAAGATGCTCGCCGCAGCGCGAGCGACGATGCACGTTGTTTCTATATTGTCTGTGTTGCACTGCGCACGAAACCGCAGGCGAGCCGCCTGGTCGTTCGCTTGCGGTTTCGCGGCGGCGCGATGATACTATCGCACGTCCATTTTCTCGTCACACACTTTGCCACGAAACGGATCGCAATGAACGTCGGCCTCGTTGGGATTGGGTTCATGGGGATGATGCACTATCTGGCGTACCAGAAAGTGCGCGGCGCGAAAGTGACCGCCATTGCGGCCCGTGATGAGAAGAAGCTCGCCGGCGATTGGCGCGGCATTCAAGGGAACTTCGGCCCGCCCGGCGCGGTGATGGACCTCGGCTCGATTGCCCGCTATCGCGACTGGCGTGAGATGTTGAAGGATCCGAAGATCGATCTCGTGGATATCTGCCTGCCGTCGGCCCTGCATGCCGAGGTCGCCGTCGCCGCCCTGAAGGCCGGCAAGCATGTGCTGGTCGAGAAGCCGATCGCGCTGAAAATGGCCGATGCCGAGAAGATGATCAAGGCGGCCAAAGCGGCAGATCGTCAGTTGCTAATCGCGCAGGTGTTGCCGTTCTTTCCGGAGTATGCGTTCGTCCGCCAAGCGGTGACGAGCGGCAAATACGGCAAACTCCTCGGCGGGCACTTCAAGCGCGTGATCGCCGATCCGTTGTGGATGAAGGATTTTTACGATCCCAACGGCGGCGGCGGGCCGGTCGTCGATCTGCATATTCACGACGCTCATTTCATCCGCCTGATTTGCGGGATGCCGAAGACTGTCTATGCGACCGGTTCGGTCCGAGACGGCGTCGTGCGGTTCGTCAACGTGCAGTTCACGTTCGACGACCCGAGCGTCGCCGTGACGGCGGCGAGCGGCGTCGTCGATCAGCAAGGACGCAGCTTCACGCATGCCTTCGAGATTTATTTCGAGAAGGCGACGCTGCTGATGGACTTCGCCGTGCTCGACGGCAAGCCGAACGCGACGATGCCGCTGACGGTGCTGGCACGCAACGGCAAGGTCGAACGGCCGATGCTGGGGGAAGTCGACGGCTTCGTCGCAGAACTGACCGAAGCTGCGAAGAGCGTGAAGTCGGGAAAAGTTTCGCCACTGCTATCGGGCGACATTGCCGGCGATGCTTTACGGCTCTGCCACAAGGAGATCGAATCGATCCGTACCGGCAAGGTCGTGAAGGTTTGAACCGACCTGAGCGACGGGGCTGAACTGTTGCGCGGCGGCGGCGTAGTGTAAGGAACGAATGCTCGAACAGGTGCGGCCGCAAATTGGCGCACTTCCGCCGGCGACGCGAAAATGCCGGTCGTTACAATGGTGACGGACTTAATGACAAGTCCGGCGTCGCGGGCCTTTTGAGGGTTCCGATCACGACGACTTTTCCGCCAGGGATGGTACCTGCGCTGCGATTTTTCGCAGTTAATTGACGGGTGCCTAAACGTGACCTATATACCCTCGGCCGACAGTGTGGACCCCGCTGCTTGGGACGCCTCCTGCGACCGCCTCCGCCGAGTTGCCGCTTTGACGAATCGCCCGTCGCGACCGTCGTCGCTCTTTGCCGCCGCTCTCGCTCACCGCGAGCCGACGTCGAGCCCGACGCAGTCCTTCGGACAGACCAGGATGTCGCGTTCCATGTGTCGACGGGTTTTACTCGCGCTGATCGCCTCTTGCGGGGCGTTGTCGTTCGGACTGTTGTCGACGCCCGCGTCGGCCCAGGTCTCTTTTGCCGCGCCGCCGGTGCCGACGCAATCGGCAACCCAGTCGGCGGCTCAACCGGCTCCGCAAGCGGTCGCCTTGCCGGAAGTCTTCACACCGCCGCAAGTGCACGACACGCAAGCCGTGGCCGAGGCACTGCATCACGGCGGCAAGCTCGAGAACGAACGCCGCTGGAGCGAAGCGCTCACGTGGTATGAAGACGCGCTCCGCCGCTTCCCGCAGCAGCCGAAGCTCGAAGAACGTCTGCATCTGACGCGGATGCACTACGACTTGGCCGTCCGCTACGGCGATCCTGCGTTCCGCGAGAGCCTGACGAAGCTTCAACGGACCAAGGCGCTGGAACTGTACGACGAAGTGCTGCTCAAAATCCAATCGCACTACGTCGAGCCGCCGCGGTGGCAACACCTGGTCGATCACGGCACCGCTTCGCTCATGGAAGCGCTGCTCGATCCGCTCTACTTGGAAAACAATCTGCCGGGCATGCCGCAAGCGCGGGTCGAAGCGTTCCGCCGCCTGCTGCGAGCCCGGGTCTATAACTCGCCGACCGAAAGCCGACAAGCGGCCGTCAACGTCGCCGCCTTCGCCGCTCAGCTGGCCAAAGAACAACTCGGCCTCAACGAGACGGCTGTCGTTTATGAATACGTCTCCGGTGCGGCCGGGGCGCTCGATCCCTACTCATCGTTCCTCAGCACCGGCAAGCTGAACGAAGTCTATTCGCAGATCGAAGGGAACTTCGTCGGGCTGGGTATCGAGCTCAAGGCTAACGAAGGGGCGCTGCTGATCGTCAAAGTCTTCGCCGGCGGACCCGCCGATCGGGGCGGCATTCGAGCCGACGATCGGATCACGGCCGTCGACGGTCGCAGCGTGCAAGAACTCTCGACTGACCAAGCGGCTAACTTGCTGCAAGGGCCTGAAGGTTCGCAAGTCACCGTCACGGTCGTCTCACCGAACGGCAGCCCGCGACAAGTTTCGGTCCGCCGCGAGCAGGTCGAAGTCCCGAGCATCGACCTGGTGCAGATCGTCGACCGAGCGAACGGCGTCGGCTATCTCCGTCTGACCTGCTTCCAGAAGACGACGTCTCGCGATCTCGATGCGGCCCTCTGGCGGTTGCATCGCGATGGGATGAAGAGCCTGATCATTGACCTCCGCGGTAACCCGGGTGGACTGCTGAACATCTCGGTCGACGTCGTCGACAAGTTCGTCAACGAAGGGATCATCGTCTCGACCCGCGGACGCAATCCGCAGGAAGACTACAGCTACGCCGCTCACAAGGCCGGCACGTGGATGGTCCCGCTCGTCGTGCTGATCGACGGCGACAGCGCGAGTGCGAGCGAAATTTTCGCCGGGGCGATTCGCGATCACCGTCGCGGCACGATCGTCGGAGCGAAGAGCTACGGCAAGGGCTCGGTCCAAGGGATCTATCCGCTGACGACGATCAACGCGGGCATCCGCCTGACGACGGCGAAGTTCTACTCGCCGAAGGGATTGGCCTTCAGCCGCGTCGGCGTCGATCCCGACGTCGCGGTGCAGACGGTCGCCAAACCGATCGACGGCCAAGTCGAAACCGCTCCGCAGCCGGCGGCGGCCCAACCGCTCGGCACACCCGGCGCCGACCCGGCCCTGGATGCCGCGGTGAACGTGGCCCGCGGCGGCTACGCGGCCCGGTAAGTCGCTCGAATACCTCTCCCGCCGAGAGAAGGAATACGCGGCCCAACAACTTTCTTGCAATCGGGTCGCCGGCTCGGCATCATGCCGAGACTATGCAACGTCTTGCCCAACGGACTCTCTCAGTTCTGATTGGTTGCCTGCTGTCGACCTCTTCGACGGTCGCCGTCGTGTGGGCCGCAGGTTGGCCGCCGGTTCTCGCACAGCAGACCTTCGACGAGACTCCCTACGGTCGAACTCCGGCGAACTGGATCGATCTCGCCGAGCAGGCGCCGAGTCGCGGCTGGATCGTCGACGGCAAGGGACAATTACGGTTCGTTCACAAACTCCGCACCGGTCTGCTGGCCTTTAACGACCGCTTCCTCGATGGGACTAAGCCTACGAGTCTCACTGAAGCGACCGTCAGCGCAGATTTCTACAAGACCGAGGATGCCGAGGTAACATTCGGTCTCGCCGGTCGGATCGTTGATCGCGACAATTACTATCTAGCACGCTTCCGCGGCAACGACCGCCTGGAGTTGCTCAAGGTAGTCAAAGGGCGTGAAGTCCACCTCGACGTTCGCCCGCCGAGCGAAGGGTTCTCCCCGCGATTACCGGGTTTGGCGACGCGCGATCGCTATCGACCTACCGAACCGCCGTGGTCGCTCGAACTCTTGCTCGTCGACGATCGAATTGAAGCGACGGTCCACGATGGCTTGGAGCAAGTGCAAGCCAAGCTCACGGCGCGAGATACCGAGTTCACGCGCGGACGAGTCGGACTCTGCTGCACGCCGTTTGCGTCCGCGTCAGCTTTCGAAGTCCACGGCGGCAATAGTATTCCGACCAAGTACCCTCCGCCAAAACGAAAGTTGCGTGGTCCAGCGAATGAGTCGGAGTGGGCTGACAAGCCGATCGTCAAGCCGACGCCTTTCGGCGGCGAACGAACGCTTATTACGCCGCCGGATGAGATCGACGCAAAGTATGACGTCATCGTCGCAGGTGCGGGGTGCGGCGGTTGGGCTGCGGCAGTGCAGGCGGCTCGT